>JAFCDM010000001.1 GCA_017609695.1 Candidatus Pacearchaeota archaeon
TAAATTTATATTAAATCTCTTTAAAAATACCTTAAATTTTGATTTTAAGGGGTTTAGAATCAATTATTTTTTATTATTTAATAGTTTTAATTTGAATTTTTTTATTTTTTTATAGGAAATTGGGGGGTTTATTTTTAAAAAACCTTTATAAATATTCTTATTTTTGTTGTCTATAAAAAAATTTTTCCATAGGAAATAGAGGTATTTTAAAAAAAACCTAAACCGAAAAGTATATAAATTATGTTTATGTATTGTTTATATGAAAGAAGAAATAAATGCTCAAGATTTAATTGATTGGATTTCAGAAGAAGAAATTAAAAAAAAGAAAATAAATTTAAAACTTGCAGAAAGAGAAATAAAAAATAATTTTAAAAAAGAGTTTGGAATGTCTTGTAAAAAATTAATTAAAAAATTGAAAAAGCCAGAGAACAAATTTATTTTAGACAGGTTAAAAAATGAAAAAATTAAATAAACCAAAAATAACAATAAAAGAGCTTGTTATTGAAAAAGAAGTAACAAAAGCAAGTGAAAGTGGTGGGCATGTTTTATTGCCAAAAGAATTAATAGGAAAAATTGTTGTTATAAAGTATGTTGATAAAAAAAATAAAATTTAATTTTGGTTGTGGAAAAAATATTAAAGAAGGCTATGATAATTTAGATAAAATTGATTTTGACTTTAATAAATTTCCATATCCAATTGAAGATAGTGAATTTAAATTAAGGTAATATTAAAATGAAAACAAAAAATGCACAAGAAATAATTGATGAAGTTATTGAAGATTTAAAAAAAATAAAAAAGGATACAAAGAAAATATTAAAAGACATAAAAAATGATTAAAGAAATTTTACTACAATGCAAAATAGATATTATTAATTTAATAAAAAATACTTTTTCTTTTTCAATAAAACTACTCCCAATTCTTTTAATTGATATGATTATTATAAAAAAAATAGATAAATATGAGGATGGAAGAGGTTTTGGATTTTTAGGATTCAAAATTTTTAATATGATACCATGAGAAAAATAATTACAATAAATGTTGAAAGTGAAACTGAAGAGAACGAAATCCTTTTTGGATTTTTAGAATTTGTTAAAAACAATTTTTTTAATTTAAAAGATTTAAAGATAAGTGTCACAGGAAAAGATAAAACAGTATATTATCCAGATAAAAAAAATGAAAATAGAAATATTAAGTAAAAATACCATAAAAAGAATTATAAAAAAAGAGATTAATAAATCACTTAAAGATATTTATAAAGATTTAAATAATTTAAGAAAAAAAATGATTTTGATTGAAGATGAGGTTAATTTATTATGAAAATGTTAATGATAATTGGGAAAGTTAAAGATTGTATTAAAATAACTGAAGGTCTTGTAAAAAGGCATGGAAATATAACTCTTGATAATTTTTTAAAAAAATATGAAAAAGAGGTTATAATTTTGTCATGAAAAAAGGAATAGTGGCAATTGCAATAACAGAAAAAGGAATAGCTACAAAAAGGAATATTAAAAATATAAATTCATCCCAATTTTTTCAATTGATTATAGAACTTGAATTATTAAAAGAAGATTTATTAGAAGAATATAAAAAAAATAGGAAAAAATCAAATGGTTGAAGTTTTATCTCCAAGAATAAAAGAAATCATTTCTTATGAAAAACCAAAAATAGACATAGGTTTAATAAAAAGAAAATCAAATAGTAAAACTTTCAGAGGGTATCTTAATGGTTGTATACAAAAAGCAATCAAAGATAAAAACAGAGAATTAGAATTTCTTTTTAAAGAAATTCTAAACAAATTTAATAAATTTTATCCAAATAAGGTTGTTTTAACAGAAATTGAAATAGTTGAAGGGTGGCAAAGTATAGATAGTTTAGAAATATTTAAGGGATTTACAAATGATTTTATCATTAAACAACATCTAAAGGACAAAAAAACAGGTCAGGTTAGAACTACAACCCATCAAATTTCAAAAATAAAGGTCAACACGCTACTTTCATGGATAAAACGGTGGAAAGTGGGGGAATCTCATAAATGTTACGATTTTGCCATTAATTTGGGTTATTCTGGATGGAAAGAGTTATGGAAAGAAAGAAAAGAGTATTTTGAACTATATTATTACCCAATCAAAATTTTAGAAGCATTAAACTTAATTGATTATAGTGGGAGAGGAAAAATAACTAGGTTAAGATGAAATTTTATAAAGAAAAAAAATATCAAGAATACCTAAAAAATTTTTTTAAAATTATAACCGTGTTTATCTTCTTGGATGTTTTTTCAACATTTTTATTTGTTAGACAAGATGGAATCTTTGCAGAGGGAAATTTTATTGGAAGGTTTATTCTTCTTTCTTTTGGGGGTTATTCTTATCTCTTTTTATTTTTAGTTTCATTCTTTGCCCATTTATTAGTTTATTCTTTTATGTATTGTCTTTTAAAAAACAGAGAAGATTTTAAAGAAATGATGTTTTATTATCTTGGAATAATAAGTGGAATTTATCTCTTGTGTTTATATATTAATTTTAGGAGTTTATTTTAAATATTTTCACTAAACAAAATTTAAAAACAAGATTTAATATATATTTGAGGGCAAAACTTCTTGTAAGATATTGCCTTTCCAATTATTTTAATAAAAATGAAAAAAAAATGTTGTATATGTGGAAAAAAGGCATCTGCAATAATTCAAACAAAATATTATTGTTTCACATGTTCTTGGAAAGCATCACAAAAATTTAAGTTAGAATTTAAAAAACCAAATAAAATAAAAAATTATACTTAACTTGAAAAAAATAATTAAAAAATGTCCAATTTGCAATAGAAAAGTTGTTTCTAATGAATTTGGAGAAATTAGATGTAATTTTTGTGGATGGACTAATTCTAAAAAAAAGGATTTAAAAATTAGAATTTTTTAAAACAATTGTTAAATTTATATATATTTCCATTGGAAATAGAGGTGTTGGTGTATAACAAGGATTTTGTATAATCAACTATCTACAATTAACAATCTACAATTAACAATCTACTATCCCTTATGAGTAAAATACTGGAATTAGTGTATAACAATATATATTATGTTATACACTTTTTAAAAAATCTTGATATTTTAATAATAATTTAGTTTTAAAATAATAAAATAATAATAATAATTAATTGTTTAGGTAGATAGTAGATAGTTGATTGTTATACATTTTACAAGGGTAGGGTGTATTTACTTAGTAATGAAAATAAAGATTTAAATACTACCCTATACTCATAAATAACAATATGAGTGATAAAATAAAAATCTTAAAAGCAAAATGTTGTTGGTGTGGTAAGGAAATTTCTTCTTTATATGAGAATCAATTAAATTATAATTTACAAGCTCACGAAATATCTTGTAAAAAAAATCCAAAAAATAAAAAAGGTGAAGAAGAATGTCAATAAAAATAACATTACCAAAACCAAATATAGATGATAAAATAAGAGAACAACAAATAAGAAAAATAATAGGTGAAGATTTTGAAAAAAAAGAGGGAATAATATCAAAGGTTTTAATTTTTACTTACCTCCATGCACCAATTTCAATCACAAGACTTACAGATGAAATACAAAATTATTACCAAATTGAATTTGATAGGGTTAAAATATTTAGAGCTGTTCAAAGATTATCAAAATTAAATGTAATGCAAATAATAAAAGTGGGGGATGTATTTTTGATGGATGATGAGGAACTATCAAAAGAACATATAGAAATAAAAAGACAACATAAAATTTTTTTAAATAAATTATCCCCACAATTTAGGAATAGGTATAATAATATGAATTATACATGGATTTCAAAAAATGGTGGAGAAAAATATTTAGAATGGGCTTGTAAATTAAATGGGTTTAAATATGAGGATGGAAAAAAGTAAAATTGAGTGGACAAAAAAGCAAGAAGAAACTATAGAAAAGATGATAGAAGAATCAGAAGCAATTGGTTATGTTAATGGATATGATGACGCTATAAAAGAGGTAATAAGAGAATTAAAAATTAAATTTATAAATAAAATTGAAAAATGACACTAAAATATGAAATAACAAAAACAATAAGAAAAATTAGAAAAGGAAAATTAGAATGTGATGTTTTAAAGTTTTGTTTTATTAAAGATTGTGATAATGTTTATTATAATGGAAAGTGGGTGGATTACAAATTAAAATTAGAAGATAAAATGTTAATATCTTCGGGAATGTGTGATGATTGTTATGATAAACACACAAAGGAGATGAAATTATGAAAAAAGAATTTAATTTAAGTGAAGAAATGTTTGAGATAATAAAAAAAGTTTCTCAAAGAGAAATGATGCTTACACAATGGATGAATCAGATGGAGAACAATGTAATTTGTTTAACTAAAATTGTTGGAGGTAAAAAAAGATGATTGTAGAAGTTTCAATTGGAATTGCAAATTTAATCTTGCTAATTCTAATCATTTATCAAATAGTAAAAATCAGGAGAGATAAATGATGGTCTTAGACAAAAGTTTTAATGTATTAAAAGGAGGTAGCGTAGCGATAAGATGAGAAATATTATCAAGATTGGAAAAAACAATGAAAGAAATAACTAAACAACTAAACTTAATTAAGAAAAAGTGGGGAGTTGATGCTTTTGATGATATAACTAAATTTATTTTTAAACTTTATAGAAAGATAGAAGATTTAACAATATCAAGAAATAAATGGAAAAAGAAATATGAAAAACTGCATAAGAAATAAAGGTAAGAAAGTTTTACAAGAAACAGGGGTGTTGATATTGGCAAATTTAATTAAATTAAGATTTAAGGAGGGTATTTTCTAGTGGAAATGAAAACCCCTGTTTCCAATAGAAAGTTCGTTGTATATCATATTAAACGAAATAAAGTCCGAGACCTACAAAGCTAAAAAATGCAAACCAATGTAATTTATCAGGAAGATTGTATAGAAGGAATGAAGAAGTTACCAGACAACAGCGTAGATTTAATTATAACAGACCCTCCTTATATGATTAGTCAAGCAGGAAAAAAAATCAGCAGAAAATCACTTTCTTCAAAATCTTGGAAAAGAGATATGGATATTAGGTTAGATTTTGGAAAGTGGGATAATTTTGAAAGCGAAGCTGATTTTTTTAAATTTACAGAGAGTTGGTTTTCAGAATGTGCAAGGGTGCTTAAACCGAAAGGTTGGATTTATATTTTCTTTGATAAACAGAAGATTGGATACTTTGATTTATTTTTATCAAAGAAATATGGAATAAAAGGAAGAACTGTTTTTGCTTGGCTCAAATCCAATCCTGTTCCGTCTTTCCGTAAAGTTAATTGGCTTTCTGCTTTCAGAATTTGTATGGGTTGGTAGTAAAGGGGAGTGTAAACTTAAAAATTTTCTTCAGCAGAAAGAGATGTTTAATTATATGATTACTCCAAATAAATCATCTTACGGGAAGACAAAGCACCCAACAGAAAAGCCAGAATTAGTTATTGAAAAGTTTGTGAAAACCAACTCTGTTAAAGGAGATATTGTGCTTGACCCATTTATGGGGTCTGGAACTCTTGCTGTTGTCTGTAAGAGATTAAATAGAAATTACATTGGTTTTGAGATTAACAAAGAATATTATGATGTTGCTATAAGGAGGTTATCACAGGGAACGGTCTCGGACTTTACTCAAAATGCTTCGCATTTTGGTTCTGCTCCGCAGAACTCGTTTAATAGCGATTTAACGGCTACGGCTTCGCTTACGCCCAAATTCCCTAAGGGGAACTATCGTTAAATCGCAGATATTATGTTCAATAAAATAAATCGGCTTGAGGTCGTTTAAAATGGACATCGCTTTAAATAAAACAGAAATAGAAACAAAAAACATTTTCCTATCATTTGATAGGATAAAAAGCTTTGATGAATTGTTATCTTGTAAATTGGATGAAGTGGTTTATATGGGTGATTCAGATGAAGAATATCCAAAGCATTTTATCAAAAACCAAAGAATAGAAAAAAAGAAAATGTTTTTTAGCAAAGCAATATATTTTAAGTTAAACGACATTTTATTAGAACCCACCAAAGTTTATAGAGATAACTTTGAATCTTGTGGTTATGTTTTTTATAAACTGAAATTACATTTGGAGGGTTCAACATGACGCCGATTTATTTTACTCTTTGGGATTTCTGCCTTCGACAGAACCGTCTTGCAGACTATCCCTCGTTGCTATCGCAAGAACATAATATCCGTTTAACGGTTCGCTCCGTTGCACTCGCTCACCCAAATTCGCTTTCAGCGAACTTCGTTAAACTAAATATTAATCGCAATTTCATTTTCGGCTTACAGGAGGTTTACAATGATAAAAAAGTTTAGAAAAAAACCAGTCGTAATAGAAGCAATACAATGGTGTGGTGATAATTTCCAAGAATTAGAAGAATTTGGAAGTCAAAGACATATCGTTTCAAATCCAGATGGAACTTTGACTATTGAAACTTTAGAAGGAAATCACACCGCACAAAAAGGCGACTGGATTATTAGAGGAGTGCAAGGAGAAGTTTATCCTTGTAAACCAGATATATTTGAACAGACTTATGAAGAAGTCGCCGAAACTGAAACTCAAGCTTCTCCTCCGGAGAAGTCGTTTAATAAAGGTTATGAGGTAAATCAAAAATGATTTACCCAAATTCAGTTGGAGATGATTAAAATAAACAAAATAAAACTACTAATTAATAATTACATAAATTTATAAACAAAACAAAACAAGAGAAAATATGATAAAACAAAAATCAGTTGGGATTGAAAGTGAAATAATTAAATTAGTAAAAAAAGAAGCAAAGAAAAAAAAGAGAAGTGATAGTTATGTTATTAATGAAATATTAAAAAAACATTATAAAATAAAATGAAAAAATTAATTTTAACATTGGTAGGGTTATTTTTTATTAGTTTTATCTCTGCAAGTGTTCAACCATCAGCAGATATTTTTATTTCAGGAATACCTGAAGAAATTAATGTTGGAGATTATTTTGATATTTCAATAGATGGAGAAAATTTACAAAATGTGTTAAGTTATAGAATAAGTTATCTTTATGATAATGATTATTTAGAAGTTGTTAATTTATTTGTTGATGGAAGTTTTTTTAATTCTCTTGGAAGTCCAATGCAATTATCTTTTAATCCAAAAGATATTGAAACAACTTCAAATTATGATTCTATTTTTAGTATTTCTAAAACACTTTCTATTTTAGATAATTCTTATTCAGGTGATGGGGTATTTGGAACAGTTAGATTTAAAGCATTAAAATCAGGAAATACAAATTTACTTTCAGATGAATTAAATAATTCTCCATCTTGGTATAGCCAACTATTAGGTAAGGGTTTTTTTAATTCTTTTTTATATACCAATTTATCATTACCAGAATATGAAATAAAGATAATTGGAGATGAAAATGAAACAATACCAGAAGATAATATCTGTATTCCAAATTGGGTTTTAAATACATCTGAACAATATGATGAAGGAATGATAATAAGAAATTGGTTTGATTTAAATTATTGTAATTTAACATCACCAGAACCAATAATAGAATATGTAAATTTAACAATACAAGATAACCAAACAATAAATCAAAATGGTGTTGGAATAAAATTTGAAGTTCAAAATGAACAAGAAGGAAAAGTTCAAATAAAGAAAACAACTCAAAACAATATAAAAGAAATTGAAAGTAAAAAATTAATATTAATTTTAAATATAACATCAGATATTATTTTTGACAACGCTAAAATTTCTGTTCCCTATGATGAAAACGACCTTAATGGATTAGATGAAAGCACATTAAGATTTTATTACTTTAATGAATTATTAGAAGAATGGGAAGTTTTACCAACAGAATTAGACACAGTAAATAATTTAATTACTGGTTTAACAACCCACTTTTCAATTTTTGGAATATTTGGAGAAGAACTTGAAGAACCATCCACCCCAATACCTACAAGTCCAAGTAGGAATTCAAGACACCATTCAAGTTCTTCTTCTATAACTTCAATTATAGATAATTCAGAACCAGTTGAAAAAATATGTGGTGAGTGGAAAGTTAAATGTGAAGAAAATAAATTGTATGAATGCTTAGGAAATTCTTGGATATTTAAAAAAGATTGTGAAAATGGTTGTGAGAATAATTCTTGTAAGATTATTTTAGAACCAAAAGAAACAAAACAAAATATTTTTCAAGAATATAAGGGTGTTTGGATTGTTGTTTTAATTTTAGTTATTTTAATTATTATTGGAACAATTATTGGAGTTAAGAGAACAAACAAAATTCAGAAAGTTAATTAAATGGTAATTTTATAAAAATATAATGGATTATAAATCAATTTTTTCAAAAGTATTAACTTATTTTGGAGAAAAATCTTCAGAAATTTCTAATTCTATTTTAAATAAAATATCTGAAAAATTAGGAATAGATATAATTTTATTTCAATCAAAATTATTAACTATAATCATTCTTTTAATTTTACTTTTATTATCCTTAAAGATAACAAAAAAAACAATTAAATTTGTGTTGATAATCTTAATAGCAATATTTATTATTTCAACATTTTTGTCAATTTTTTAAAAGGTAAATATTTATAAATGGTAAAATATATATAAATTTGTGAAAATGAAAAGAGTGTGTTTATTATTGGTAATTTTATTTTTTGGAATAAATTTTGTTAGTTCTACAATCACATGTGATTCAATTGAACAAATAAATGGAATCGTGGGAGAACCTATTTCTCCAATAACAATAAATTGTATAAATGATAATAATGAAACAGTAACTATTGGAAAAACAGGAGATTTTTTTACATTGTCAAATAATGAAGTATCAATGGAAACAACCCCTATAACATTAGAATTTTTTTCATTTTCAAATCCTGGAACATATTATTCTGTTTTATATTTTTCAGACGATACAACCCCCATTTCTGTAGTTATGGTTGTAGAAGATGAAGAAGAAACAATGGGATGTAGATTAATTGAATTACCACACACAACAAATTATAGAATAAAACAAGGAGAAACAGGTTCAAGTTCACAATTAAAAATAAAAGTTTCAACAGAGTGTAAAAATTCATTAAGTATGTCTGTAACAGAGCAAACACAAATGAATAAACCAATGTATCTTCAGGGAAGTTCAGGGGATGTAAGTCCTGGAGAAGAATTTAGTTTCACAATAGGTCTTGATGCAGAAGGAGTCAATACTGGAACATATCAAAACACATACATTGTTTCTGCTACAGATGGAGATAAAATTTATAAAAAGGAAATAACTTTATTTACAATTGTAACTGTGAGTGATTCTCCTGTTGAAGAAGATACTTTTTCAGATTTACCAACTTGCTCATTGGATTCTGAAATGTCAATAAACAATACTTATTCTTTGGTTTGTCAGAATGATAATCCAAATATTGAAATAGAAGTTCCGTATAATGAATATTTTCAAGGGGTTTCTGTTAGTGAATCAGAAGGAACATTTACTTATAAATTAAAACCAACAAAAATAGGAATTATGAATTTAGTTGCATTATTCACATATAATGGCAATTCAATAGGAGAACCATTTTCAAAAGAAGTAAAAATTTTAAAATCATCTTCATCTGGCTCTGGAATAGAAATGGATATTCTTTTCTACCAATTTGATAATAAAAAAGAAAAAAGTGAATTGGTTGCTGGTGATGTAACAATATTGGTTAAAGATAAAACCTCTCAAAGTATCATACCTTCTTTTACAACATATTTAAATGGAAATTTAGTAAATAATACTTTTACCATAAAAGCAAATATAAATTATGAATTAATAGTTGATTCAGAAAATTATCTTTCTAAAACATTAAATTTTACTGTTGGAAAAAATAAATTAAGTTTAATTTTAGAACCAAATAAAGAATTTTATTTTCCAGGCGAGGTAATAAATTTTTCTTCAAATGAAGAAAACGTTAATTTTGTTGTGGGTGATGTTCTATTAACAGATAATTCATATACATTTAATTCAGATGGAATTTTTTTAGTAAAAGCATATAAAGATGGATTTGAAACAGTAGAAAAAAATTTAACAGTAAAAAAAGAAATTTATCCAATAACAAAGACACCAGAATTTCTAACAGATTGGAAAGTTGGAGAAAAAATAATTTGGGATTTAAATGAAAATACAACTTGGACAGTTTCATTAGCAGAAAAAATTGATGAAACTTTTGGAGAAGTTATTGTTATAACATCTGGAACAGGAGAAAGAATTAATTTTAAAATAGAAAAAGAAGGAAAATATACTATTGAAGCTGGAGATTTTACATTAGTTAGTAATTATCTTGTTGAAAAAGAAGGTTTTACAATTAAGTTTTGGAAGTGGGGATGGTATCAAGTTATTCTTTATTTAATTATATTAATATTTATATGGTTCTTTTTTCTGAGAGAATCAGAAGAAGAAACAACTCAAAAATTATCGGAATAAGATGAATCTTAAAAAAATATTTAAAATATTTGTAGGAATAAAAAAAAAGAAAAAAGCAGACAGAGTTCTAACATCTCTTAATCCAGACGAAAAAGATAATAAAGTAATAAAAGAACTATTTAAAAAAATATCCTCACAAGAACAACAATTATCTGAAATTTCAGTTAAAAAGAAAGAAAAAGATTTAGAAAAGGAAGAATTCTTATCAGATTTAAGATTAGTTAAGGAGTTAAAAGAAAAATCAAAAAGAATAGAATCAAAAGGCAATAAAAATTTTTATGAATTATCTAAAATCTATTTTTATTTAAAAAAATATAAAAATGCTAAAATAGATATAACTGACAGAGATGATGAGGTTGTTTTTGATTTGTTTGATAACTTTGGGTTTGTTGGAGACCAATTTGCAATAAGAGGAAAATCTGGAAAAATATGGTCTCTTGGAAAAAATTTAAATTATGTAATCTATAAACCAGAGTCAATAAGGAATCATCTTAAAAGAAAAAAAATTCCAATACCTTATGATAAAGATTTAAAACCAGTTCCAGATTTAGATAAAATGTTAATGGGGGAATTAAAGTATGATGGGGAAGAAGATAGTTTTAGAGAATCAGAAGAATTTGTGAGACCAATTAGAAAAATTTTTCAAGATAAAGAAAGAAAAATATACTCTCTTTTAAAAGATAAAGAATATCACGAAAGTTTAATTATTCAATTAACAAATAATTTTAAAAAGTTAGAAAGAGAAATAGAAGTACACAAATTAGAAGCAAAAGTTTCAAACTCTGGTTTAAGTGATGCTTTATTAAGTTTGAGAGAACTTTCAAATCAAATCGGAAATACTGTAAGACAAAACACATTACTTGTTCACGGAAAGTTATCTTCTGATGAGATTATTGAAAAATATGAAGTTGTTTTCAAAAGACTTTTAGATGAGATGGAAGATGAAAAAGCAAAAACTGCTATTAGGAGAGCAAAAGATGAATTACATAGTGATTTACAATTTACTCAAAAGTTAGATAAAAAACCAATTGTGGTGAATGTTGAAGGAATTAAACAGGAGGAAATTAATAAAAATTGAGGTTACACAAGGGTAATCCTAATTATATAATATGTGCCCTAAGGTACCCTAAGTGAACGATAACTAAGGTACCCTAAGTGAACGATAACTAAGGTACCCTAAGTGAACGATAACTAGTAACATATTTTCACACCTTAAAAGGGGACTTTTCCATACACTCAAAAAAACAAAATGGTAAAAAAAGATTTAAAAGATATAAAATTTTTAAAAATATTGAAAATTCTTTATTTAGAAGGAAAACCAATGAGTTATAAACAACTTTCAAAAATAACAGGGTATAGTAAATCAACAATTTATAAGTCTCTTTTATATTTAAAAAGAAGGTATTTAATAAAAAAGGAAGAAATAACATATCCTTCAATGAATGATAAAAAGACAGGTAGATTTATAAAAGGTCACACTGGAAGAAAAAAAGGGTTTTTATATTGTATAAATGAAAATTCAATAGAGAATATAAAAAAAACGGTGGATTGTTTAGGATGAATATAATTTTTCCCACAAATATTTCTGAATTAAGAGAATGTCCTTTTGATTTTCATGAATTAGAAATGAAAATAAGAAAATTTTTCTTGTGTTTACAATTTAGTGGGAAAAATGTAAGATATGAGTGTTTAGACGCAAGAAATTATTTAGATTCTGTTAGAATAAATGTAAGAAATTTAATATCTTTTGAAGAAAATAAATATGTTCAAACATATAGTAAAGCATATTTTTGGATGATTGAAAATCTTGGAAGAGTTGATTTAAAATTAGATGAAATTGAAGAAGAATTTGATAGGCTTGAAAAAACAGAAAATCATAACCATATTGATTTAAGTAAGAGTCACATAATAAGAAAGTACATAAACTCTTTGTTAGTAGTTTTTGAGCATCTTGTTTATCACCCATTAAAAAATTCCTTAAAAAAGTTTAAAAAAGACACATTTATAGATGGAAAAATAGTTGAAAAAGATTATAATTTATTTGCTTATTACCTTTTTTTTGAGTTAAAAAATTCTTCAGAATCATTAGGGGCAATATCTTCAATAACTAAAAGTACTCCCCAAAGAAAAGGAGAATCAATAACTTATAATCAATATGCTTCAAAAGACGATGCAGACCAATATTCTATTCCAGAACTTCCAAAAAATATTAAAGTAAAAGAACATATTAAAGTAAAAGAACAAAAAGAGGAAGATAAAAATAAATTAGAAATTCAAGAAGAATTATTTGAAGATGAAGATGAGGATGAAATTTAAAAATATATTTAAAAAGAAAAAAAGAAATATATTTGTTAATAATTTAATTGGGGTTGTTGAATTAACAGATGTGGCTATGGAAAATGGGGTGGATGATAAGTTTAATAAAATAATAAAGATTTTTGAGGGGGTTAAAAAAGAAGGGAATGAAATAATTTGGGGAAAATTAATAGAAGAAATTCCTTATTCTAAAGAAGCAGTAATTAGTTTAGAAGAAGTAAAAAAAATTCCAATTGTATTCAAAAAACAAATTTATGTTGATTTTCTTGAAGAAGAATTTACAGGAGGTATTATAAATTGAATAAAATTTTATTAACTAAAGGAAGATTTTTATTTGTTGAAAATAATTGCCCATATTGTGCAATTGCAAAAAAATCTACTTTAAAGATAAATAATCTTTTGCCATTAAATAAAAGAATCATAATAAAAGATTGTACAAATTTAGGTAAATTTGGAATTTATGGGGATAACATAATAAAAGAATATTCTGATTATTTAGATGGATACCCAACACTTTTTTTAGGAATGCACAAAAAAGTAGGTGCAAGTAGCATTATAGAATATACTGCCTGGTTAAAAGCAAAATTAAGAAAAGAATTGATAATTCAACAAGGGAACGAATATTTACCAAATATAAATAAGTATGCTTTGTTTGATTTGGAGTGTAAACATAAAAAAGGGAGGTTAGTTTGTAATTAAAATGGCAAAAGAGAAAAATATGGGATTTAGATGTGACTATAATGAAGATGGTTCAAAAGTTTGTAAAAGATATAAAAAGAAAGGCGGGGAAAAATATGGAACAGGAACGAATGCAAATTTTGTTGTTGATGAAAAGACATGTAGGGTTAGGATTATTGGGGATATTGATGATTCAGATAGGGAATCAGTTGAAAAAGTAGCAGAAGAAATTGAAAATAAATGTAGGAAGGGATTTTGAATGGAATGGTGGATTTATTTAATAAGTGGAATAATAATTTGGAGAATAATAATGGTAATTAGATATTCCAAAGAAGATGAATCATTTACAAAAAAGTTTAAAAGATTTGCTTGTGGAAAATCTTACACAAGGTGTTGATATGAAAAAAATAAAAAAAGATAAATTAATAGAAAAAGATAAAGGATTTGTAGATGATTCCATAGTTGGAATTATTAATTTAATTCATGGACAAATACATGCAGAATTACAATATATTCAAACAAAGGATGAAATTTGGCTTAAAATAGCTGAAGGATGTCGTGGGGATAGAACAGAATTAATGGATTTAATTGTTGAAGGAAAAAATGAAGAATGGTGTTGGTGTAAACATTGTTTAGCATGGATAGGCATTTATATGGAATTGGGTTCAAGATGTTTAAGTGCAAAAGATTATAAATTAGGAGAATATTATTATAATAAGGCAGGTAAATGGTTATCTGTCTTTTATGAATTAAATAATTTATAGGGGGAAAAATGAGATTTAATTTTAGGAAAAAACAAGTTGAAGAAAAAAAAATACCTAAACCAAAACCAAGAGAAGAAAAAAAGTGTGAGATAGAAATAAAGAAAACAAAAACAGGAAAGAAAATTTCTTGGTCTGGTAACTGTTCAAGGGAGCATCTATCTGCTTTCGCAAAGCAAAATAATATTGATTTGGAGGAATAAAATGTTAATAAGAAATTTAATATTAAAAACATTATCAATAATTGCGTTTATCTTATTTGTATATCTATTGTTAGTTAAAGAAGATGTATTCTATTCAATAGTTTCAGCAATAATTGCTTTAATTTTTATTTTCCTAACAAAAGATGAAGAAAAAAATCTAGAAGAAAAAATTGAAGAAACTATTCAAGAAGAAAACAAAGAAATTGAAGAAGAAATAAAAAAGGAAAACTAATTTTATGATTATTGATAACATTGATTTAAAGATTATTTTGGAATTTTTAAAAAATAAAAATAAAAAATTTACTACCTGGTTTTTAATGAAAAAAATATTCCCAAAAGGGAAAGTTTCAGAGCATATGACAATAAAATCAAAATTGGATAAAATGGAAAAACATGGTTTATTTATCTTGAGCAATGAGAATGGAAAAAAAGAATATTTGTTGATTGAAGAAAAAGTTAAGTTAAAAAAAATAAAATTTGAAAAAAAATATACAAATACAATTTGTTTTTTTGTTGAAGATAAGTGGAATGCTTATGAAGTTTGATAAAAACATTTTTACCACTAATTTATAAGTTTATTTAAATAGAAATCTATTATGAGAAAAAAAAAGGGAAATTCTTGTTCTGTAATAAACAGAAAAATTATTTTAAAAAGATATGGTAAAAAGTCTAAACAATTTAAGGACTGGCTTAAAAAGTGTAAAAAGAAAAAATGAAAAGAACATACAGAAAAATAAAAAATAGTTGTGAGATAATTATAACAAAAACAAAAAGAGGTATGACTTTTAAGTGTAAAAATTTAAAAAGAAAACCAAAGGTACAGGAAATAATTGATAAATTAAAATGAAAAATATAAAATTATGTGAAAAATATAAAAGAATGAGGGATGAAGAAGGAGGATATGTGGGAAGGTGGTTTGGGGGTTGTGAACATAGAATATCTGTTGTAAAAGGAAATTTTCCAAGCGAATCAGAAATTAGAATAACTCCAAAAAATAAAGATAGTTTTAAAAGAAGGGGGAAAACAAAATTAATTTTGAAGAAGATAAATAAAAATTCAAAAAAAGAAATAAACAGATTTTTAGATAGGAAAAATAAATTAAATAAAAGTTTTAAATGAAAAGAAAAAAAATATTTGGTATGTTTAGCAGAAAACCTCTAATTTGGTTTCATTACTCCCTTTTACTTTTATTTCTTTATTTAGGAGTTTTATTTAATAATTCTTACCTTTCAGATGTAAATTGGATTTGGACAACAATATTTTTTTATATAGTTATAAGTTTGGGTGACCAAGTAATTCATAAAATATTAAATGTTAATTAAATAAAAAAAAATAAAATGGCAAAAAACATAAATAAACTTATGAAAAGTAACATTTTTATTTTTGTTAGTTGGTTAATTGGAATTTTTGTTACAATAGGAATTGGTGGTTTGTTTTTGAATGGATTTTTTTTGGATGTCCCTCTTTTGGATTGGTTTGGACAGGGAATTCATACAATTGTTGCATGGACAATATATATTTTGACAGCAATACCAATACTAGCAAAAATAATGGACTTTTTTAAATAAAATAAAATTCATTTGAAAAGGAATGAAAAATTAAATAGAAGGAGGTAAAATATAATGGCAATAAGAAAACTTTGTAAAACTTTAAAGACTAAGAAAACAGTTCCACATAGAAAAGACGGCAAGTGTCCAAAGGGTTCAAGAGAAATAAGAAGAACAGTTAAGAAGAAGAGAAAGTCTACGAAGAAAGGAAGAAAGAAGAAAAGGAGATAGTTAAATTAATTTTTATTTTTTAAAAATAATAAATGGTGGAAAAATTAAATGGTAAAGAAGAAGATGAAATCAAAGTTTAGAGCAAAATTTAAAAAATCTGCAAAAATGTGTTCAAAACTTTCTAAAAAAGGAAAAATTAAATATCAAGATTGTATGAAAAAAGAATTAAAGAAAAAGTAAATTACAATTAACTTTATAGTCCTCCCCCTCAAAAACACACTCAAAATTTCTTCTCTATATGGGGGGGAGTTATTTTTTAATTAATCCCTCCATTAAAAATTTTGTTCCTTTAGAAATATTATTTTTTGTTAAGTACTCTCTAAGTTGTCTTTCATTTTTTATTTTATACCAATCTATTTTTTCAATTGCTTCATAGATTCTATAGCTATGGATTGCCCCACGATTAACTAATTTTTTTGTAATTTTTAAATCTCTTTCTTCAACACAAATTTTGTTATCAACTATTTTTCTATTAAAGATATTTAAAAAAGATAAACTTGTTAGTATTATATAAGCATCTTCAAATTGTCTTGTTCTTGGTATTCCCCATTTTTTAAAAATTAAATTTAATGCTTTATTATCTTCTATATATTTAAGTAAATCTAATTTTATTTTTTCTGATATTTCAAAACCATCAATTTTATTATTTTCCTTAAATTCAATCAATTTTTTATAAAATTCTTCTATTTTTTTAATTGATTCATCTATCCCATTTTCTTCTCCTTCAGCTATTTTTCTAAGTATATCTTTTTCTTGTTTTTCTGTTAAATATAAAAGTATTGGAAAACATCTTCCAAGAATACCATCCCTAATTTTATTATTGGAGATTGTTTGTGGTGTTCCAGATAAACAAGCAAATGCCTTGTACTTCTTTTTACTACCTTCATCTTTTTTATTTTGCATTGTATCCCAATGAGCATAACCATCTTCAACTATGCTCTCAACAAGTTTTACAAAAGTTTCATCAGAAAAAGAAACAGCTATATCTGATATTAATAAACTTATAAGATTTCCTTCAACTTTTTTTACTTCGTAAATAAGTCTTGCAGGAGTAATTCTGTGGGAACAAATTGGATTTATTGTTATTTTTTCAATTGCTCTTGAAATGGTTGTTTTTCCAGTTGCAGGTGGAGCTAACCATAAAATAGAAAGAGTTCTATTTGTAGTTTTTATATTTGAAATTTTAACTTTTGGAATAATTAAACTTACAGGACTTAGACATAAAACAGAAAATATTTTTTTTCCTAAGTGGGGATATTTTTTTTCATAAATATTACAAATATATTCATAAGGATTATTTAATAAATCATTAGGAAATTCTAATTTTTCTTCTTTAACATATTCTTCTGCTTTTTTATCTTCCATTTAGTTTTTTAATTAATTTTTCTTTATTTTTTATTGTTATGTAAGTTAATGCTTCTTCAATTTGATTTCTTATTGTTTCTTCATGAGTAAATGATTCTTTCCACTCCTTGAGAATTTTTGAATTTATTTTAACAAATAATGGTTCTAATTTTGTTGATTCAGCCATTTCATATTTATATATCTTTTATATTTATATATCTTTTATATTTATAAATATTTCTATTCTATAAATATTCTTTGAATTTAGTTTAAATACTTATTTTAACTATTTTTTTTATCTATGAAATCCGAAAGGGCATAGATAAAAAAAACTAAACCGAAAACGATTTTATCGTCGGTAAAGTAACAAATGGAAAAATTAAATAAAAACAATGTGTTAGTTTTAGGGATAGTGTTTGCTTTATTATTTTGTGTATCTTTAGTTAGTGCGACAATTAGTTTGGATTTGCCTTCTGCAAGTTCTACAATTTCTGGAATTGTTGTTTTAAATGTGACTAACTCTACAGGTTTTGATGAGATGGTTAATTGTACAATTTATGCAGGTTCATCATTAACCTCAAATACAACTTGGACAGAAATAGGATTTTTTGTAAATGATACATTGGATAATGTCAATGGTACATTTGATTCGTCTATTTTAGAAGATGCAACAGATTATGTTTTGAATGCTAGTTGTACAAATTCGTCTGCAAGTATACAAGAGGACACAAATACACTTATAAACATAGATAACACCGTTCCAATAGCACCCAGTAGTTTAAGTCCAGCAGATGGAACATCTGACGATGATGGGGATTTAACTTTGAGTGCAACGGTTGTTGGAGAAAATACAACATCTTGTACAGTGTTTTTTACTTCAAGAATTCCTGGAAGTGGTGGAAGTAGCCAAACAATGACCCATACTGGAGATACTTGTTCATTAACACTTACAAGTGTTCCAGAAGAAACATATGAATGGTATGTGAGGGCTAGTGATGGAACAAATACAACTGATTCAGCAAGTCAAAGATTTTTAGTTGATATAGATACACCTTCAAATTATTTGTTTCAAGGAAAAGAAACAGATTTTATAGAAGATGTAAAAACTTTTTCAGTAACATCTGATGAAGGAGGATTAACTAAATTTGGGATAGTCTTTATTTTTGTTGTAGTTTCAATAGTTGGAATTATAATCTATAAAAGAAGATAACACCTTGTAAAATAAAATGAGAAAAAAAAGAAAATTATATTTAATGAAACATAGAGTTTTTACTCGGGAGGGCGACAAAGTTTCGAATAATTGAATAAATTTATGAAACCAATAAAAATATATGCTTTACTAAAGGGAAGAAAATAGCGAGGGAGTGTTAAATTGACACAGACCCTTTGTTTTGCTTTCTTTAGTGGTAAGATATATTTGAGTTGGGGGATTATTTTTAGGAGATTATTTCATCGCCAAACAAAAGGAGGTAAAAAAATATGGATAATTCAATAATTATGTATAGTGTTGGAATTTTTTTAGTATTGTTTGGTTTTATTTTTGGTATGACAAAGAAAAAAAAGGTTATGAATAAGAACAAATGGATTTTCGCACTACCTTTCTTAATTTTTGGGTTTGGTTTAATTTTATTCCAATCTGGAACTTTAGCACAATTTGGGTTTGAGCCTCAAACACTTGCTATTGGAGGAGAAGAAATTGTTGAAGGTGGTTTAGATACTTCTGGTGCAATAACTGGTTGTGATTTGGGAACAAAAACAACTATAACCCTTTCGGCAATAGATAAATACACATCAGCAGGAACATCTGGAACACATAGATATAGAATTAATGGAGCTCCTGCTTTGGAAGTTTCAGATACAGGGACATTTACTGCATCACCTGGAGATAAATTAACAATTCTTTGGGAAAATGCTTCAACAACAGGATACTTTAGTGATGTTTCAAATGTTGAAGTACCTTGTTCTGGTGCAAAGACATTCTATACAACTTTAGCACAAAATGGAACTCTTTCATCAAGTATAAAGGATTTTGACGATGATACTGTTGGAAGTGGAAATAATGTTACATTGGGAGCTGGAGATGTAAAGTATGCAACAGTTAAACTTAGTTCAGCATACCAAAGAGATTTTCCTTACGGATTTGTTGTTACAGTGGAAATGAATCAAACTTCAATGGATGATGTAATATTGACTCAAGATGGTGTAGAATTACCTTCATCGACAATACCACAATCAGTAAGCCCAACTTATTCAACAGAATCTTCAAGAAAAGCTTATTTGTTGGGAGGAATATTTTCAAATGAAGATGTTTATATAAAAGTAACACTTGATGCAGATGATTCAAATAATCCACAAGTAAGTGGTGGAGATGTTTTTTTAACATTTAGTCCACTAAATTATTTTATTAATGAAGATAATGGTGGAGCGTTTGAAGGTCCTAGTGTAGAAGATGAGGATAATTCATTGACTAGAGGAGCAGGAACCACAGTTACTATTGACATAGATTAAATTTTAATTTTTTAGAATAGGGGAACTTTTGTTCTCCTCTTTCCATTTTTTTATTTGGGAAAGGAACAAAAACTAAGATTGTAAAAAAATATGAATAAAAAAGAAAAAAAAATAATAAGTGGAATTAGTTTAATTTTAATATTTGGAATGTTTCTTATTAGTTCTAATGGTTTTTATTTTCCTTTTGCATCAGGTGATTTTATAAATGGGGTTTCCGATTTATCAATTTTAAGCATAAGCCAAGTAACTCTTAATGGAGAACCAGCAATAAGAATTTATGCAACTGCAAATGGTGGTGCAGAAGTTTTAGATATTGATTGGGGGACTTCAGAAATAAACTCAAAATTGAGAGAGGGGGGTTCTGATTTGATTGCAACAGAAAGTATTCGTGGAGGAATTCAAGTTGGAAGGCAAACATTAGAATTTCCTTATGCTTCAACTGGAGAGACCATTCACAGAAGTGTAAAACAAATAAGTATAGGCACATTTGTTTCTTGTAACTATGAAAATTGTAAAAATTCTGCTGGAAGTGGTGATGTTTTAGATTGGATGAGACCAGGATTGTCTTGTCAATGTCTAATAGGTCTTGAAAAAGCAGATGTTGGAAAATGGAGTAGTATTACAAAAGGAAATTATCCAGTAACATTTTATATTGATGGTTTAGGTAGTACGACTTTTGATAGAGATTCTATGACTAAATATTTGAATGATGAAACACTTGGAAATAATGCTAAAATTCAATTTGAGGGGTTTTTAGATTCATATGATAGTGTTGGAGAACCTTCTTACACACCTTATTTATACTTAAATCAAATTCAACTACTAGAACCGACTTCTTTTGCACTAATAACAAGTGCAAAGAGAAACCTTTTAGATTCTTTTGGTTATTGGGATGTTAATACTTATAATTCAATATTAAATGATATTTTTATTGATAAATATTCCCAGTATTCTAGAGAAAGTTATATTTATTCTTCTTCAAGGGATGTTTCTGGGATTAAAATTACGTTAGATAAACCAATTAGTTATCCAACATTTACAATAACCCTTAATGCAGAAAGCGTTGGAATAATAGAGCAATCAGGACAACCAGATAATTTGTATTGTGAAGACACTAAATTTAAAGCAAATGAGTTGGGAGAAACAACTTGTTCTGTTAGAAATTCTGGGGGTGCTGGTTCTTTTTCAGTAGATTTAACTAATTGTGGAACCTCAGCATTTGTAATTGGAGGAAATAATTTAGGGGGATTTGATGTTGGAGAAGAAGATACTTTTAAAATAAATTTACAGGGAACAACAGATAATGAAAATGGAGAAGAGGGGAATTGTAGAGTTAAAGTTTATGATTTGAATGACCCTTCTAAATATGACACTTTTACTTTTGGATATTTTATAGAATATAATCCTGGAGGAAAGTGTAGTCCAATTGGAAAATTAATTTGTGATGAACAACTAAAAAATATCCTTGAGTGTAAATCATCTGGAACTTATGAGTTAAAAGAGAGTTGTGATGAAATTTGCTCTTATGGAACAAACGGGGTTGCGTTTTGTTCTATAGAAGATGAGGATGGTTGTAAATGGTATGATTTGGGTTGTTATTTTTTGAAATTTTTTGGTTCAATTAAAAACGTTTTTTCAGATTTATTCTCTGGGGTATTTAGTATTTTTAAATTTTTAAAATATGCAATAGTTTTTGTAGCATCATTACTTTCCATGTTTTTAACAAATGATTTTTCAAAGAGTATAAAAACTTTAAAACAAAATAAGTGGTTAAGAATCACTTTTAGCATAATAATTGGATTGTTTATTAGTATTTTTTTATATTTATTCATCGGAAGTTTTTTATTTTGGGTTTTTGGTATTGCTTTGATAGTCTTTATCTTTTTAATTAAAATGGTGAAACCAATATAAAATGAAAAAAACAATAGTTCCAAATGATTTAAGAGATTTTATGAGTTTGGCTGGGATATTTTCAGCACTAGGAATATTTTGGAAATTTTTTTTACAAAAAGATTTTTTTATAGACGGAGATGCTTTATTTTTAATCTTGGTTGGGGCTGGATTGCTGGTAACAGGAAAAGTTTTTACTATAAAAAAATGGGCAAGAGACGGAATACAAGAATCTGAATATTTATTTTTGTTTAGTATCTTATTGGGATTTCCTGCAATAATTTTGGGGGTTCTGGTAGCAATTGGTATGACTCTTCCCCAAAATGTTTCATCAATAGCAGGTTTTTTAGCATTATTTATTGGTGCTGTAACCTTATTTGATTATATTAAAAAAAACACATAAAATGAAAAAGAAAAAATTTACAATAGATAAAAAAGAGAAGAAATGGTTAAGAGCATTAGTAATTTCTGGTCTTGGATGGGTTTTTATTGTAAAACCATTGACAACTGTTGTTGATGGTATGTTGCCTAATGGTTTTTTGAGATATATTGTTGGTATTTTATTAATTTTAGCAATACTTTTAATATGGGAGGTTAGACCTTGAAAATAAAAAAGAAAACAAAAAATTTATTAAAGATAAGTGGAATGTTTTTTTTAGCAAACTTAATTGAAAATATTATTCTTCTCTGGCTTTACAAAGTAAATGTTTTTACAAAGATAAATATTACTCTTTTAGTTTTAGTGACAATCATTTTTGCTTTTTTAATAAAAGAATTTAAATGGGGGGAATAAAATGCCAATACCAAAAAGAAAAAAATATGAAAGAAAAAATAAATTTATAAAAAGATGTATGTCTAATAAGACTATGAAAAAGGAATATAAAAATAAACAAAGAGTAGCAATTTGTTTAAATCAGTGGAGGAAAAAATAAAATGGCAAGAAAAACATTAGATATTTTTTCATTAGGAATAATTTTAATTGGAGTTTATTTATTTTTAGACATAACGAGTATGTTTGAATTATTTAGGAATATCTGTGGAATTGTTGGAAGTATAATTGTAATAATTACCCAAACAATTTTTTTAAAAGATAGTAGGAGGAAAAAAAATGGTTAGTAAAGGAGAAGAAAAAAAAGATATAAATAGGGCAATTTTTGTAACAATTTTTGCTTTGATAATTTCATTGTTTTTAATTTTTAATTCTCCTGAAAAATTTAATGCAGGAACATTATATTCAATAATGGGGGTTATGATTATTTTAGCATATTTAAGCTGGAATAAATTTTAAGATGACATTAAAAAAATTAACAAAAAAAGAGAAGATGGGAATTGTTGGATTTAGTGCAACAATTGTTGGGATTTATATGATTTTTATCTTAAAGAACACAAGGGGGGTAATACCACTAATTTTTGGAATTATTTTTATTTGGTTAATGAAAAATGGTTAAACAATTAGTTGGAATTGATAGGGACATAATAAAAGATTCTTTTTTTGGAATATTAATTGGGATTGGAATTTTGTTTTTGGGAGCATTTGTACCTGGAATAGGAACAATAGGAATTCCTAGTGTTCCACAATCATTGTCCTCAGACACTTCAAGGTTTATAGTTGTGGTTATTCTCGCAAGTACTTTTGAAACTTTAGGATTTTTTGATGTAATTTTCTCTTTTATCAAGGATAAACTTTCACAATTTACTGGAATAAAAATACCTTTTTCAATTGCCACAATATTGACAAGTTTGGTGTTTTCAGGTTTCCATTATTCTGCTTATGGTTCTGGAAGTTCTGGAGCATTTTTTACTGCATTTTTAATGGGAATTGTTTTTTGCTATGAAAGAAAGTTTTTTAATAGTAATTTACCAGGAATATTCACACACGCTGTTTTAAACTTTTATATTGCTTTCATTAGTTTAGCAGTGATAGTATAAAATGAAAAAATTAAATAAAAAACAAAAGAGAAATATCGGTTTTTTAATCTTAATTCTATTAGTTGGATTTTTTATTGGAAGTAATTATTTAAGTGTTTATCCATTTAATTCTGGAGAATGGGATTTTAGAGAAGATTCAAATTTACTTTTTCAGTATGCAGGAGATTTAAATTTGTTAGAACCTCCCCATACATCTGAAGGAACATTAAATATAATTGAATATGGGAAATATAGTGTTTCTAAAGTTTCTGAAATAAAAACTCCAACTGCAAGTTTTAAATTTGAAATCACAGGAGACGAATTAAACCCCAGTGTTAAAGTTTATAAAAACAACATGATGGTTGATTCATTTATACAAAAAATTTCTGAAATAGATTTCTGGAAAGAAAAAGTTTATACAGATTCAATTGGAACACAAATAAAAATGAATGTAAATCAAAATCTTAAAGCAGGTGCATCTGGTCAGGGATTATCAACAGCAAATTATGAAGTTATTTATCCCTATAATTCTTTAGGTTTTGATTTAAGTTCAGAGGTTGTTGGAAACAAATTAGTTTTAAATCTAAAAATAGATAATAAATATCATAATTTTTTAGGAGATGTTGGAATAAATGTGAAAACACCAGGAATATTTCAATCAAATGGAGAAGATATTTTAAAGAGTGAATCAATAATTATGAGTGGTTTAAATTCTTATTCTTTTGAATTGCTTTTAAACGATGGTGGAGAAATAATTGTTACACCAATAGTTAGAAATGTTTATGCTCCTGCAAGTAATTTAAATAATTTAAATGGGAAAAGTGTTTGGATGGAAAGAAAATCAACCCCATATTCTTCAATACCATCTGATGATAGATATACTCTACCACCAGATTCTTATGGGGGTTTGACTATTGTAAATGAAGACGTTCATAATTGGTATAGAATAAATGATTTAGAAGGGAAAGAAATTAAATTAAGTATTGAAGAAGAAATAATGGAAGAAATCCAAGAAGAAACAGATTCAGAAACACAAGATTCACAAGAAGAACCATCAAAACAAGATTTTTCTAAAATAAAAATAATTTTTAGCATAATTATAATAATTTGCAGTATTGTTGGTTTAATCTTTTTATATAAGAAAATAAAAAAATAAAACATTTATAAATAACAATCCCCTATAAATTTGATTGGTTATGTTACAAAACTAAGAGGATAATGGATAAAAAAGCACAAATTAAACTTTTTATAATTGGAATTTTACTTTTATTAGTTTTAAGTGTTTTTGTTCTTGCAATAACAATAGAAATTGTAGAATCTGGGGAAAATATTGGGGGACATTCTTCAATAGCAATGAATTCTGACGATATTATACATATGGTTCATCGTAATATGGATAACGGAGATTTAAGGTATTGTAATAATTCTGGAGGTTCGTGGAGTTGTATAAATTTAACATCTGGTATTGATATGAGAAACCCATCTATTGCAATAGATTCTAAAGGTGTGTTAAATATTATGGTTTATAATTTTGAAGCATCGCAATTAAATTATTTAAATAACTCTGGTGGCTCTTGGAATGGATATGTTGTTTTAAATGTAAATTCTCCAAATCCATCTATAGCAATAGATTCAAACGATGTTGTACATTTTTCTTTTTTTCTTGAATCATCAACTGATTTAATGTATGGTAATAACTCTGGTGGCTCTTGGAGTTTTGAAAATATAGATGATGCTGGTAGTGTTGGAAATTATCCATCTATGGCAATAGATTCAACTGACACAATCCATATCTCACACTACAAAGATGATTCTGGAGATTTAAGGTATTGTAATAATTCTGGAGGTTCGTGGAGTTGTGTCTCTGTAGAAACAGATAATGATGTTGGGAGATATTCTTCTCTTACAATAGGTTTGGATAATGTAGTACATATCTCTGGATATGATGCAACAAATGGAGATTTAAGGTATTGTAATAATTCTGGAGGTTCGTGGAGTTGTGTCCCTGTTGATACTGAAGGAAATACTGGTGTTTATTCATCAATAGATTCTGGTATAGATAATATAATTAGTATAGTAAGTTTTGATTCTGATGAAAATAATACAAGGTATTGTAATAATTCTGGAGGTTCGTGGAGTTGTTATAACCTTTTTAGTGTTGGAACAGACCCAACATTTGGGTCACCATCAAATAGGTGGATGGCTATAAAAAAAGGAAGGGTCTCTGGAATTTCAAACTTTTCAAGTTATGCACATATGGGATTTTATAATACTTCTATTAATTTTTTTTATGCAAAAGAAAAAGTAACGCCTCTTGGTGTGTTGATAACCTATCCTTCTAATGATAGTTATGGAATAAATGTGATGGAACTAAATTATACTCTAAATAATGTTGATTGTGATTCTGTTTGGTATTCTTTAGATTTAGGTGTAACAAATTCTTCAAGACAAGATTGTGGATTAAACTGGACAAGTATGAATTATAGTCAAGAAGATAATTTTATAAAAATTTATTCAAATGATACAGATGGATTAGTTTATGATTCTTCCACTACTTTTTATATTGATTCAATACCCCCAGATATAAATATAACTTCTATAACAACTGTAAACTCTTCACAGACATTTACTTTTAATTCAACAACATCTGATGTTAATTTAGATTCTTGTAAATATACAATATTCAATTCAAGTGGTGATGTAGATGTTGAAAATACTACATTTACATGTAATGTTGTAGAACAATCTGCAACAGTTACTTTGTCTGGAACAAATGAATTTAATTTAACAATTTATTCTTCCGATATTTTTGGGAATGAAAATAGTTCAACACTTAACTTTTCTATAATTTTTGGTGTTGAAGGTTATTCTGATTCAAGTGGAGGAGGTGTAGGAGGAACTACAGAACCACAAAGAACAGAAACAGTTTGTATGGTTAGGAATTTTAATATAACAGGAATTGAAGAATTACAAAGATGTATAATTTATGCAAGAATTAAAGAGGTGTGTGTAAAAGATATTTGTTCATTGAATTTAGAGAAAAAAAACGAGATTATAAAAAACTTAAATGAGCAAGAAGTAACTTTAAATTCTCAACAATTAGAACTTTTTTTAAATTCATATAATAATAAAGAAATTGAAGCAATAAAAATTTTAGATTCAGATATAGAAAAGTATTCTTTATTTACAGGAATAATTCAGGGAGTTTCTTTTGATATTGTTTCTGGGATAACAGATAAGTATTTTATTGCATTAACAAATTATACAGAATATTTTGCATTTTCAAATAGAGAATTAGTTTCTTGTGAAGTTGTTGATGGAGATGTAGGATTTTCTTGTTTAGCGAAGAATACTACTGCAAAAATTTCTTATTCTTTAATTGGAGATTTAGATTATACATTTAAGACAGTAGAATCTACTATTTCTTTTGTTGATATAGATAATAATAGTGTTTTCAAAAAAGTAAGAATACGGGTTGTAAGACCAACAATTCAATTATTAATTTTAGTTGGTTCAATTGCATTAATTTCTGGATTGTGGGTATTTAATAAAAAAAGAATAATTAAATATTTTAATAAATTGAAAAATGGATAAAAAAGCACAAATTAAACTTTTTATAATTGGAATTTTACTTTTATTAGTTTTAAGTGTTTTTGTTCTTGCAGGAGATTTAATTTCTTCTAATAATCTAAAAACATATAATGATTCAAAAAATGAATTTACAATTAAAAATAAAGATAGTAATTTAATTATTCAAGCACAAAGATTAACTCCACAAAATAATTATATTATTGATGTTGGAAAGGGTGTTTTACAAGTAGTAGCAAAATATAATCTTTCTGATTTTGATAAAACTAAAAAAAATGTTTTTACTAAAACAGAATTTTATAATTTAAATAAAAAGATGAAAAAAGAAGAAAGATATTTTGAATGGAGATGGAAAAATACTTCTTCACATTTGGAAACAAATTATAGGAGAGATTGTTCAACAGAACTTGTTTGGAATGATGTAAATAAAACAAACGATGAAGTTGAAACTTGTGTTTTAGTTGAAGATGGAAAAAAAGAAGTTTATGATTATGAATGGATTAAATTTACAGAATTAAGTGAAATAGAAAAAGGTGTTGAAGTTGGTTTGTTTGTTGATGTTTTACGAGGAGAACATATTGAGTATATTCCAACATTTGCAGGAGTAGAAATAACAGAAGATGCTGAATGGACAGAAAGTTTAAATGTGGGATTAGTAAGTTATTGGGCTCACGAAGATGCAAGTGGAGCTACTTTAACAGATAATGTTTCATCAAATGATGGGGTTATAGATGGTGCTGATTGGTCTGCGTCAGGTTTAAATGGATATGCTTTATATTATGTTTCTGCTAATACAGATTATACAAAAATAGATGAAAGTGTAAGCATTTATAATTCAGATACTTATTCAATTTTTCTTTGGGTAAATTCTGATTCAAATACAGAAAGTTCTATACTTTGTGCAAGATGGGGTGATGGTTCAGGCGATAGTAATCATCTTGCAACAAGAGCTGATGGAGGATATTATTGGGTAGTAGATACAGGTCTTGGACCAAAAGTAGTAGAACCAGTTCCCGATTTAATCCCAAGTGCAGGAGACTGGCACTCTTTTGCAATGGTTTATAATGGAGTAAATGCAACACTTTATTATGATGGTGTTGAACAAAATGATGCAGAAGCAACAACAGGAGCATTTTCAACAACAAGACCAATAGTATTTGGTGCTTATGATGACCTAACTGGTGGTTGGTTAAATGGATTAATTGATGAAGTTGGGTGGTGGAATAGAACTTTATCACTTTCTGAAATAGAACAATTAAATAATAGAATAACTTGGACTGATGAATTTGGAGATTCAACCCCCCCTTCAGTAACAATAAATACCCCAACTAACACAACCTACACCACAAATACAATAAACTTTAATGCAACTGCAACAGACAATATAGAAATTGATTCTTGTCTTTATTCTTTAAATTCAGGAGTTACAAACTACACATTAACAAATGAAACATCTGTTGATGATTATTATGGAACAAATACAACTATGGCTCAAGGTTCTCATATAGTTAATTTTTATTGTAATGATACATCTAATAATCTAAATGATTCAGAGAGTATTACTTTTTATATTGATTCAATAAATCCATCAGCAACAACAAACACACCAGAAAATAACACTTATTCAAATTCAGACCAAAATTACACAGCAAACCTAACAGATAATTTAGGAATAAAGAATTCAACTTTATATATTTATAATGAAACTGGAATTGAAAACCAAACAACAACCAATGTATTGTTAGTTTAATAGATGGAGTGAAAACTTGGTTTTATGATGTTTTTGATTGGGCAGGAAATTCAGATATTTCAGAGAACTACACAATTACTATTGATACTATTAATTCAGATGTAGCAATAACTTACCCAACAAACACTTCTTACACCTCAACCCAATCAATTTTAAATTATACCTATTCAGAAGAAAATTGTGATTCTGTTTGGTATTCTTTAGATTTAGGTGTAACAAATTCTTCAAGACAAGATTGTGGATTAAACTGGACTGGTTTAAGTTCTTTAAGTTCTTCTGAAGGTTCAAATACTTGGACAGTTTATATAAATGATTCAGCAGGAAATGAAAATAGTTCAAGTGTTACTTTTCTTGTTGCTACAACACCTCCAACCTGTGTTTTACTTGAACGAAGTATTACAGATATTAAAGAAAATTCAACTGGAATTTATGAAGTAATCGCTAATTGTTCATCACCTTACGAGTTGAATGGTTCAAGTGCATTATCTATGTACACTATTGAGGGGGTTCTTTCTCCAGGAATTCCAAATTATTGGAGTATTAGACCACCAGAGAATGATAAAGCAGAATCAAATTTTTATTTTTCAGGAGAACAGATTTTTGTAGCAGATGGTAGAGCAGATAATAGGTGGTATGATAATTATTATATTGATGGAGATAAATTATTTGATGATAATTTTACTTATTCTGTTCAAGATAACTCAAGTATTTATTTTTCAATTACAGAAGAAAACTCAACACAATTTATTCTTAATTTTTCAAGAAATGTTGAAACAACATTTAGAAATATTATTTATTTAAGGAGAGGAAATCTAGAAAGAGAATACAAGGCAGAGCAAAATTACGAAATTTATGACAATAATCCCATTTTAATTAAAATATGGAATTTAGATGCAGAAAGAGAGCATAAAAATTATACTATTAACATCTTTAGAAACATAAATTATTCTGGGAATCCAAATAAAAATTTAAATGCTTACATTTGTAATAGTTCGTATATTTTTAATGGGGGAACATCTCCAAAAGATGATTTAGATAATTGTGTTTTAATTAACAGTTTAGATAAAACAGAATTAGACAACATTTATTATTCTTCAAAAAATAGTACTTATTCAAAGGGGGTATTTTCTTCTATTAATGGAATTTTAGGGGGTGTATATTTAACAAATTATACTTATCTTTATTATGAAAGTAATACACAATATGGTGCTGGTTTTTATAATTTAAGATTTGCAAATGGTTCAAGTGGAACTAATGTAAGTTTTTTAGAATCTAATGTTTCGTGGAGTTCAACAGATGGGGGGGTGAATTTTGTAGATAATCCATTTACTCCAGATATTTGGTTTTCTGGAATTGCTGAAGGAGACGAACTTAATTTTGGTATAAATATTCAAGATATTTATGGAAATAATTTTACAAATTTCTCTTTTATCCACGATGATATAGGAGATGTTAATCATCCTATTACAAATCCAACTATTCTTTTCCTTAATAGTTCAATAAATACAAAGGATGATGATTTAAATAAAATTCATAAAGGATTAATGCAAATTTTAGTTGGTGTTTCCAAAGACCCAGATTCAGTTGGAAATGTAACTCATAATTTAACTTTACATAATCCTGATGGAAGTTTAAATTACACAATTAATGCAAGTTTTTTAAGTGCAGATGATTCAGATGTTTGGAAAGATTTTGATACTTCTTTAGTTGCAGATGGAACTTATAAAATTAATGTAACTGCATATTCTGGAGATAATTTTAATGATATTAAATCTTTTATGCAAGAAGATAATTTTACAATAGATAATACAAATCCATCAGCAACAACAAACACACCAGAAAATAACACCTATTCAAATTCAGACCAAAATTACACAGCAAACCTAACAGATAATTTAGGAATAAAGAATTCAACTTTATATATTTATAATGAAACTGGAATTGAAAACCAAACAACAACCAATGCAGGAAATTCAGATATTTCAGAGAACTACACAATTACTATTGATACTATCAATCCTAATTTAAATTTAACTTATCCCTTGAATATTTCTTATTCAACAAGTGTTTCTAGAATAAATTATACCTATTCAGAAGAAAATTGTGATTCTGTTTGGTATTCTTTAGATTTAGGTGTAACAAATTCTTCAAGACAAGATTGTGGATTAAACTGGACTGGTTTAAGTTCTTCTGAAGGTTCAAATACTTGGACAGTTTATATAAATGATTCAGCAGGAAATGAAAATAGTTCAAGTGTTACTTTTACTTCAATAGCAACTGCACCAAATGTAATATTATTAAATCCCCCAAATAATGCTTATGATGGGGATACTATTTTAGAATTCCAGTATTATGTTACAAGTAGCACAACAATTTCAAATTGTTCTATTTATTTTGATAATAATGTTTTACAAACAACACAATCTCCAATAACAAACGGGACAATAAATAATTATTATGTTGATTTTGATTCAACAAGTATTTATCTTAAAGATAACTTAAATTGGTTTGTAAATTGCACAGATATAAATAATAAAGAAAATTCTTCTGATGTGTGGGTTGTTGATACATTAGAAGGGGGTTCTGGTTCAAGTGGTGGAGGTGGAGGAGGAACTTATGTGGAATTAGAAGTTAATGAATTAGTTTGTAATCAAACCTATTATTATATTTTAAATAATGAAGAAAATTTAACAAGTTTAGTTGAAAAGGTAAATGCTTATTCAGAATCTTTATTAAGTCGTTATTATTTAGGAAATGTTATAACAAATTGGCAAAATGTTTGTTCAAATAAAATAAATAGAACATTAAAACCAGAGTTTGTTTGTGAAAAAATATTTTATTATTTAATAGATGAAAATAAAACAGAAGAAGATTTAAATATTTTAAAATCATCAATTAATGATGAAATTTTGTTTTCAGATGGTTTGTTAGCATATTATTCCGATAATTATAATTCAGTGTGTTATGGGGAGGGGTATTCTGATGCAATTCCAACACGGAATACCCTATCAATAATTCCAATAATTTTTAGTGGAGAAATAAATAAATGTAATGAAACCATTGGAATAGATTTTTTTGATTATAGTCTTGATTTTTTCAAAGATGGAATATCTGTTGGAAACCTCTCTTGTGAATCAACAGATTTTTGGAGGTATATTGTTTCTATCAAAAGAAATGAATCAAATAATACAAAAATAGTTGGTATAAAAATATGGCATATCTTTTCAATACTTTTTTTAATTTTGTCAATTTATGGAATTAAGGTGTTAAGGAAAGTGAATAAAAAATTAGATGGAATTTAAAATATTGAAAAAAAATATGCCTCAAATTCATTAAGAATAACACCATATTTATTGGAACAATTATATAATCTTTCTTGTTCTAATTGTCTTTGATGTATCAATTCGTGTTTTATTGTTCTAATTTCTTTTTCAGTAAAATTAATTGTGTCATTTGGTTCAACAAAATTATTTTCAGAAGAAGAATAAATAAAAATTTCGTTAGTTAAGGGGTTAAAATATCCTCCAATAATGTTTGAATTTATTTCCCCTTTATATTCACAATCAAGATAATAAGAATTATACGAAAAGAGTATGCACTCCAAAATAAATAAAAAAATACAAATAATTATAGAATATTTTACACATCTTTTTATTTCCATTTCTTTAATTTATGCAGGAATGGGGCAAGACCCAGAAACATTGCCCCAAATAAAAGAGGTGGTAAGAGATTTTAGTTCATCCTTAGTTTTTTCTGGGTTATCCTTAGATTTTATTTCCTGCATCATTTTGTTATGTTTTACTAATTTTTTTAGGTATTTTGACAAATCTCCCTTTTGAATCTCTATAAATTTGTCTTTTTTTACCTTTTATTTTAATTTTATCTTCTTTTGCAAAAACACTTTTAATTTTTCCTGTTTTTTTAATTTTAATTTTTCCCCTAAATAATCTCCTTGTTTTTTTCTTAATTTGAATAACTACACTTGGAATTCTTTTTTCTTCTGGAATTTTATCTAAAATTATGTTTTGTATTTTCTTTCTATTGAAAAATTCTTTTAATTCAGAATCATCCATCCCGTAGAAATAAGATAGTAAACTTGAATCTTGACTCCAGACTTGCTCTAGAACCTCTTTAAATGTATTAAAATCTGTAATTTTTTCTAAAATTATGTTCAATGGAATTTTTTGCTGTTGTGCAAGAAATTTAGCATTTGTAAAAAACTGGTCTTCAAAATATTTTTTCCTAAAATTAGTATCAGTACTATAATATTTGTGTGAAATTTTATTTTACCTCCAATATTTTTTAAATGTCAATCACTTTTATAAAGTTATTAACCTTTTTAATTTTTTCTTCTTTTGAAAAATTTGGAAATCTCTCTAAATTACCTCTTCTCATCAATTTTATTGATTTTTCAACATATTCTTTTTTAACAATGTATTCTTTAAAATTTTCAAGTTGAAAATCATTTAATGGAAGAGCAACATTATTTCCAACTAAAGAATAGGGGATTTTACATAATCTGTTACCAACACCATTATTTCTTAAATCTAAATATTTAAAATTAAATCCTTCTTTTATTTTTTCTCCAATTTTTTTGTGTGGTTGCACCTGACCATTTATTATCTTTGGTTCAGGCATATATTCTCCATCTATGAAGATTTGGAATCCTTTTGAGCCACTAAATTGAACAAAATAACTTAATTCGTATTCATCAAAAAAATGTAGCAATTCTTTCACTTCTTTCAGAACATCATAGATTGTTGAATTTTTATCTTTGTCAAAATCAAAGAATAAATCATAACTATATATTAAATTATCAAATTTTTCTCTAAACCAAGAACCTGTTTCAGAACTTCTTTTTTTTGGATTGAATGTAAATTCAGGAATTTCTCTTAATCGTGCAATACTTCTATAAAAATTTTGTTTTTGATTACCCCAATTAACTAATTTTAATATTCTTTCAAAATCAAATAAATTTTTAAATTTTAAAGCCCTAATCGCACCTCTTTTTCCAATAACAGCAAATTCTCTATCTTTACAGTTTTCTCTTAATAAATGCTTTATATATTGTTTAGAATAATATTCCTGTTCCATTTCAATAATCAAAATTTTTTTTCTTTGATTTGTTTTTTAATTCTTTAATTAATTGGTATGCTTCTTGTTTGGTTAAATCTTCTTTTATTTTTATTCCTTCTTTTGATAACCTCCAAATTTGGCTTTTTGTGGCTAATTTATCTATATTTGGTTTTTCATTATCTAACATACCATCTTCTTCATAATTAACAAAAGCAATCCAATTTTTTTCAATATAAAATATTTGTGTAGAGATATAATTCTTTAATTTATTTATTTCTTCCACTATTTGTTTTTCACTTCTTTTTTTAAAAACTTTTATTTTTTTCATTTTATTTCTCTTTCTGCAAGTTTTAAATTTATTTTCTTTTTTTTAATTTCTTCTTCTGAAATCCAATCAATTAAATCTTGAGCATTTATTTCTTCTTTCATATA
>JAFCDM010000105.1 GCA_017609695.1 Candidatus Pacearchaeota archaeon
GGTTTAATTTTTAAAGCATACACACCACAATAAAAAACTTTAAATACTCTTTATTAGATATAGAATTAATTAAAAAACGAGGGGAGAAAATGCAAGACGAATTCGAGGATGAGATGGATGAACTTGGCTTAGATGAAGACGTAGAAGAATAATTTTTTTTCTTTTTCTTTTTTCTTTTAATATTTTTTTAAACTTCTAATATCTTATTGTATTTTAACTCCTAATCTGCTTTTGTTATTTAATTTATTTTTACTTAAAAGCAAATTGCTCGGCTATACACATTAAAGCTTAAGCTCCTCATTTCTAAGATAAATATTTTATAGATTATTGATGATTATAAATTTTTATTTTAAAAAGTAAGAATTTATAAATCTTGTTTAATTCTTAATTTTATGGATTTGAAAAAACTTTTTGAAGTTAAGGATTCTTCAAAATTACAAAGAAGAGTAGGGATAGCTTTGATAATTTTAATTATTTTATTTGTAGTTTGGTCTGGATTAATTTTTTATTTTTATGCCAAACCTTGTCAAGATAATGATTGTTTTGTTGATGCTATGATTAAATGTAAAAAAGTATCTTTGATTAGAGAGGATGCCCAAGCATCGTGGCTTTATACTATAATTGGTTCTAATAGTGATAATTGTGAAGTTGAAGTTGAATTAAGAAATATAAATCAAGGAACAATAGATAATGAAAAATTGCAGGGTAAGAAAATGTTGTGTTTGATTCCAAAAGCTGGAACACAATTCCCTGAAAAAGATATTTCAAAATGTAGTGGAGTTTTAAAAGAAGAATTGCAAGATGTGATTATTAAAAGGATGCATGATTATCTTCTTGAAAATTTTGGGGAGATTAAACAAGAGTTTGAGGGTTTGTGAAGTTTGAAATAAATTAAAATCAAACTTCTGATTCAGCTAATTTCTCTAAAACATGTTTATAATCAATACAGCCTTTTTCTGCAAAATCTGATTTTTTCCCAACATTTTCTAGAGAACTTAGTTGTGAAACTGAAAGAGATGCTCTTTCTAATCCCCCTTCTTTTTTTAATTTATAAGCTTCAAACAAAATCTTCCCATTATCATCATGATAATGTTCTATTGCATAAACATTTCCTTTAGAATCTTTATAGAAATTCTTCTTTAGTGAGTTCATAAAATCATCATGGGCTGTAGTCATTTTTTATTAAGTGTTTAGTTATTTTTAAATATTTGTGTATTGAGGTAGTTATTTAAACATATTTTTAGTTAATAAATCATGACAATTAAATTTGGACCAGCAGGGTTAGGGAGAGTAAATCAAGCAATTTCTAATTTAGATAGGTTCAATAAATTCGGATTAAAAGCATGTGAAATTGCCTTTACTTATGGAGTTTATATTAAAGATAAAAAAGATGCTAGGAAAATAAGAGATTATGCAAAGAAAAAAGGAATTAAGTTGAGCATACATGCACCTTATTGGATTAATTTAAATTCTAAAGATAAATCTAAAGTTGAACAGAGTAAAAAAAGGATTCTTAGATGTTGTGAAATTGGGCAGGAATTAGGTGCTTATGTTATTGTTTTCCATCCTGGTTATTATGCAGGGATGGATAAAGCAGAGACTTATGAAAATATAAAAAGAGAAATATTAGATTTACAAGAAGAAATTAAGAAAAATAAATGGGATATTAAACTTGCTCCTGAAACAACAGGTAAAATAAATGTTTTTGGCAGTATAGATGAAATTTCAAAACTTGTTGAAGAAACAGGATGTAGATTTTGTATTGATTTTGCTCATATAAGAGCAAGATATAAACAAGTTGATTATAAATTTATTAAAGAAAAATTTAAAGATAAAAATTGGCATGTTCATTTTTCTGGTATTGAGTATGGTGAAAAAGGGGAAAAAAGACACATTAAGACGCAAGAAAAAGATTGGAAAAGGCTATTAGATAATCTGCCTAAAAACAAGGAGATTGTTATTATAAATGAAAGCCCTTTTTCTGTTCAAGATAGTGTTGTTGGATTGAATCTAAGCAATTAATCCTTTTTAGAATAAGCTTGTTTTCTTTTAATATTCTTATCTATATTAGTTAAAAGCCGGTTTCCTGAAAGGGGGTCTTTTCTTATTTGGTTTAGAATGTGAAGTATTTTTTCTTTCCTTTGTTTTATTGCTTAATTTAATTGTTGTGTTTTGTGTTTTCATCTTCACAGGACACCTATGGTTTCCTCTCCCACTTGTAATTCTTATTTTATTTTCCTTTCTAAATTACAAATGCTCGCCAAGCAATCTTCCTTAGTTTGCAATCCATAAATGGATTGATACTAAAATACTTTGTATTTTAGGATACCAAGTAGCTAAAGCTCGGTTTTAGTTTTAGTATACTTGATTATACCTGATTATACTATTTAAAGATTTAGGTGATTGTAATTATTATATAGTTACTACAGAATAGAAAACTTTATAAATGGTTCTTAGGTTCTGTAATTAATTAAATTTAAAAATTTTAACACAATGAAACACAAAGCGATTCTGGTTTCTATTATAGCATTTTTTGCTATAGTTTTAGTTTTGAATACAGTAATTGCTACTTGTGATGTTGCAGATGTTGACGAATGTGATGTTTGTGATGTTGAATTTGTTGGTATAGATGATGTTGTTGCTAATGACATCTCTCTTAAAGTTGGTTCAAGAACTCCTGCAGGAGAAGTTTCAGATACAATCCCTGTAGAAGTTGAATTTACAGCAAATTGTGATGTTTCTGATGTTAGGGTTAAGGTTTATATTGAAGGATATAAAGACGAAATTTCTGATTCAACCTCTAGATTTAGAGTAGTTGAAGGAAGTTCATATATCAAGAGATTCTCTTTAGAATTACCTTCAAACCTTGATTTAGATGAAGACCCTGAAGACTTAGTTCTATATGTTAGAGTAAGTTCTAAAGGTGAAGATTCTATTGAAGAACCTTATCCTATAACTATGCAAAGAGACCTTTAGTTGTTTTACACAATAGTGGTAGTGAAAGACTTGATGATACATATGTTAAAGTTTCAATAGCTGGTGTAGCTGAAAGAAAAGTATATTTTGGAGATATTGCTTCTGATATAGATGAAGAATATGATGATATTAGAGATACTCTAAGCAAAAGAATGTACTTAACTATACCAAGTGATGCTGTTTCTGGCATCTATAATTTAGAAGTTGAAGCTTATAACTATGATGCAAGTACAATTGCTAAAAAGCAAATAACTCTTAGTGGTATTGAAGCAGAAGATGATGTTGAAGATGATGTTGAAGTTATTGATGATGTAGACGGGGAAACCCGAAACAACACAGCATTAATTTTAACTATTGTTTTAGCGATTATCTTTATAGTGCTTTTAATAATCCTAATAGTGCTTATAACTAAGAAACCTTCTGAAGTAGAAGAATTTGGCGAAGGCGAAACAAATTATTATTAATTTTAATTTATTTTTTATTTTTTTTTAATTTGTTTCTTTTTTTTTAATTTGGGTGATAATATAAATATTTAAGAAATAAATAGAGATAAATAAGAAAATGGCAGAAAATACAACAAGAAGAAGTTTTTTGAGAAATTCTTTAGTGGGAGGATTGGGATTAATTTTAAGTGGTTGTGATGATACTCAGGATAAATCTTCAAATCAATTAAAAGAATTAACTATAAAGGTTTCCCAAGAAAAAAAATTTAGAGGCGCAAGAGTAGAATATGCAGGTATGCCTAATAAAGAATCTTTTTCATTAAAAAAGGAAGATTCTGGATATAGGGCCTTTAATGTTTATTATCCTTCAGATTCAAAAGAAATTTATTTTCAAGGAGCAAATTACCAAGTTATTTCTGTTGATCCAAATCAGATTACATTAAAACTTTTAAGAAATAAAAGATAATTAATAAATAAGAAAATGGCAGAAAATACAACAACTAGTCAAGAAGAATTGAAGAAAAAGAAAAATTCTTATAGAAATAGGGCAGTAGCCGGGGCTTTGGTTGGGATTTTGGGTTTATCCCTTTATTGTAATAGCCTTTTTAAATTAGCTACCTCCTAAGCATTCTGAAATTGAAAATCAACATCAGGGTGCTAAACAAGTATTAAGAAACTTACAAAATTTTCCTTTAAGGGTTTATGACTCTAACTCTGTTTATACTAACCAAGATATTGATG
>JAFCDM010000017.1 GCA_017609695.1 Candidatus Pacearchaeota archaeon
CTCTTCTGTTGAACGAGAATTAAATGCTTTTATTGAATTTACAGCATATTCATCCTTAAAATAATCAATACTTCCTTGCATATTTTCCCAAGCATGATTAACAGTTAAATATTCTCCACCACCCCTAACTCCCTGTCCTAAACTCCACTCAAACATTCTTGGAATAATTACTTCCATTAATGGAACAGCTTGCTTCCAGAAAAATTCACACAAATAAATACTCTTAATCTCATCACAAATTCCAATATTTCTTCCAGTATCTAAACTCTCTTGCAAACAAGCATGTGTTGAATTCAAAATACTAACATAACTATCAATTCCAGCATGAACCCCAGACAAACAAACAGGAACAGCAATTCCCTCTTGAGCATTTGGAAGACATAATAACAAACTTCCAATTATTCCTGATTGAACAACATTAGAAACCCTATATGCCCCTCCAAAATTACATCTTGAAGCAGGACAAATAACAGGGTCACAAACATTAAACATTAAATTACAATCAGCAGGACTCATAAAATCAGAACAACTTCCAGCTTCTCCTCCTTCTGAAATATCTGTTTTATATACTGCATCATTAATTCTAACTTCTTTATCACCATATCTTCTTGAAGCTTCTCTTAATGCATTTTCAGCTTTTCTAACTAAAGAAGCAGATTTACTCTTGCTCAATCCAGGAAAGTCTAAATCAGCAGAACTTCCTAAATTATAATACCTGCAATCATCAACTTCCTTACCTTCAATCAAACCATTTTCACCAACATTACAAATCCAAAAATTAATTGCTCTTCCAGACTCTTCATAAGGTTTTCCAAATCCAGATAAAACATAATCAGTTGTAGCATACCATCCATTTTGTTTATCAAATGGAACCTCAGCAGGAAGTCCTTCATAAGGAGCTTGAACATAATATTTAATCACAGCTTCTCCTTTTATTGGATTATTATACATACCTGGGTTAGTTTCTAAAAACAAATCAACAGTTTTATAAGTTGAATAAGAATCATTTCCCCCTAAAACAACTTTTTTTTCAGAGTTAACAACTTGTTTAACTTTATAACCATTACCAAATTTAACCAATCCAACAAGAACTTTTTCACCATTATAAGTATCTGCAAAAACTTTAGTTACTTCAGGATCAAGCCCATAATCCTTCCTAATATCTTCGGTTACATCATTCATTTCTTGATGTTGTTTATTTTTATAAGAACTAAAAATAGCAAGATTATCAATCTTTGAATATTGATTTTTAAGTATATCTTGTTCTTTTTTAATTTTATTAATATTATATGTATTCTCCAAACTATCTGCAAGAGAACTTTCTGCAATTTCATCTAATGCAGAAGTATCAGATTTAACAAAACCAGAATAAGAAACTAAATCTTTCATATTCTGCAAACTCATATCACAATTCTCAAAATCTTCTTGAGAAATTATTTGAGATAAAACAACACTTTCTCCTTTAATATCTATTTTCATATCAGCATTGGAATCATAATCAAACTTCTGTTTCAAAATATCACAATATTCTTTTTTAACTTCATCTGGGTTAACACTTCCTTGAAAATCAAGAATATCTGTTTTTGTAGTGCCTACTTGTTTTTGTATTCTTTCCATATCTGAATTAACATCTTTATATCTCTCTGCTAATTTTTCCACATCAGAATTAATATACTCATTACAACCTAATAAACAATCAGCAACATTTGTAGGAATTCCCTTACCACAAATATCTTGCTTATCAGCCAAAGCTACTCTGCATTGTGCATTCCATCCTCCACCACCAGTCATAACCTCTTTTCTTGCCATAGATTCACCATTCATCCCAGAAATAAAATTCGTAACAGTTAACATTGCAGAAGTTGCAAAACAAGCCCCTTTCAAACCCTTAACAACTTTACCAAGCTTCTCATTAATACTATTCCAGTTTTTAATTTGCTCATCTAAATTATTAATCATATCCTGAGTTTTCTCAGGACTCAGCTTTATTGCCCTTTTTTCAATTCCAATCTTAAAATGAAAATCACTTTCTGTCCGAGTTCCAAATGCCTTTGGAATAATCTTAATTTTTGCTTGTTTGTTTAGGTTTGTTTTAGTAAGTTTGACACTGACAACAGGTTTAGAAGATAATTGAACTGTGCTACCAACCTCTAACTTTTGCATCTTAGCTTTTACATTATCCCCAGCAAAATAATTAAAAACATTTCCAAAAAAATCTGTATCTGGAGCATACCTAACTTCAACAAAATCATCCTCAATATCTATAATTTCAAAAGGGATTCCAGCATCTGGAATTTTAATAACCCTATCTCCAACTAATTCAACAGCAGGTTTTTCTTTTCCATTGACAGTAAAAACCAATTCAGCACCAAAATCTTCATAACTTGGTTTTTCAAAACCCCTTAAAGAAATAAAATGAGGTTCATTATTTATATAAACAATTGCCTGAGAATCTTCACTAATTCTTCCTTCATAAGCAAATTTTAATTCTTTTTCAGCCTGATTAGACAAATTTGAATCAGGATAATTCTCAATTAATTTTTCTAAATATTTAATTTGTTCTTGGTGCAAACCAATTCCTGCAGACAATTCAGCAGCATCATATAATGCCCGAACAGCATAAGGCTCTTCAATCTTATTATTACTTGTTTCTCTTGTTTCTCTTGTTTCTCTTTCTTGAGGATAAAACTCAAAAACATTTTCATAATTCTCAATTGCATTTTCATAGTATTCTTTAAGTTGTTGATTTCCTTCTTTTTCTAAAAAAACCTCTCCAGAAATCGGCTCTTCTAATTTTATTCCATAATCCCCCCATTTATCCCCATAATTTTCTTGTTCCCAAGTTTCAGTATCAGAATCAATCAAAATCTTAATATCGTCTGAAGATAAACCATACTTACTTTTTAAATCATCAACCAAATATGCATAAAATTCTGCTTCATCACTTGAACAATAGTTCTTAACAGCTTTTGGTATAGTTTTCCACCATGCAACTTTAGAATATCCTTTAATCTTCTTAAGAAACCTTGAATCATCCTTATACCGAGTATTTAAAACTTCTAAATGTCCCCCAATTCCTCTACCTAAAAAAGTTTCTTTATCATCACTTGTTTTTACTAAAATAGCAAAATTTCCATTACTTTCTGGAGAACTTCCAATATAAGCAACATACATATTTTTACTTTCACCTTGAATATTTCTTATATAATCTCCAGCACCATACTCCTCAATCTCTCCGTCAACACCCAAACTTACCTTAGCACTACTTAAAGACAAATCAAAACTTCCTGCTTCCCTACAGCTTATCCTTAAACTACCTCCACCAACCTCTCCTGTATTTAAACTAGTAACCCTACATTTATCATCTAAAAATCTTCCTCCTTTTGCAACCCACAAATCTTCATCATCAACTTTTAATAAAGCAGTATCCACAGGATAACCAATATCATCAACCTTAATATTCATTCCAGCAGCACAATAATGCCCTCCTAAATAAATATCTCCAGAAACATCCCCTTCTCTTATAGTAACACTTGCCTCCCTATAATTAGCATCCCTATAAATAGAAACTTTTGCAGAATCTTCATCAAGGGATTCTAACCTAATATACCCTTTTCCTTTCCAAAAACCATAATCCTTATAACTTCTTTCCCATTCTTCATCATCCATCTCAGTTAAATAAAAGTCATGTTTTCCAACACCAAAAGCACCTTCTGAATCATAATCAATAACAGCCGTAACATTTCCTTCTAACCAGTCAGGCATATTTGCTTCACTTTCTGTTCTTTTAAGAACAATAACCAAATAACCAACATTATCAACAATAGGGTCTCCAACCAAAGTATTTGTGCTTCTAACAGCTGCTCTCGCAGGATAATAAGAAACACCTGAAACACCAGGAGGATATTCTCCAGCAAATCTTATACTCCTTATTTTAGTCACATCAATTAAAGGATTAATCTGAATACTTGACACTTTACAAAAAACAGGAACATTTTGTTCTTCTAATAAATCACTTCTAACAACAGCAGGAGAACAACCACCTGGAGGAATTTGCAAAATAACATCTTGTCTTTCTTTACAGTCTTCTCTATCAAAATTAGTCCAATACTCTCTTGGGTTAATTCCACTTCCTAAATGAAAACTTGGCTGAGTAAACTGAGGATTTACTGAATTTCCATAAACTTGATATGTTCCACCCATAAAACTTGAAGGAACATTCCCGCCTTCAAATTGAGCAGCAGAAATCAAACTAATAAACATCAAAATAAAAACTACAAACACTACTCTAACCCCTGCCTTTCTCATTTTACAAGATATTAGTTTTTTCATTCTAAACAAACAACACCTCCAAATTTTGTGTTTCAACATTATTATAATTAATCTGTAAATCCTCTACTTTAGTTGGTTTTCCAAATGACTGAGTGTCTATAATTAATTTATTTGAATTTTCTAATTCAGACTCTGAAATATAATAATCCTGGGTCCCTCCCCCAGAAACCGCAAAACTAATAATTTGATCTGGAATTTCTAAATCAAAACACTTCTCTTCTGTCATCCCAAATACCCCTAAAACTCCTGATTTAGGAACATTAACACATTTATGACTTAAACTTCCTTTAAGATTAATCTCAGAATCAGAATAAACATAAGTCTTAATTTCATATTGTCCAGAAGTTAATTCAATTTCCTTCATATCAGGATAAGCAAGTGTTTTCACTTTTCCTTCTTTATTAAAGGTTACAACAGCATAATCCTCACCTAAACTTCCCCCTGCTTTTTTAACCTCTAAATCTAAATTATACTTTCTATCTAAAACAACTGTAGCACTTCCAGAATTAATTGTTGAAATCAAATGTTTCTTGGTTTCATATCCTTCTGCACTTGCCAAAATATATCCATTAACACATTGTGGGAAATCTGCAATTAAAACAGCTTCTCCTCTTTCTGATTCAGTTTTCCCAATATCACAAGAAGTATCAAAACATTTAAACTGAATTCTTGCTCCTACTGGTTCTAGATTAGTATTATAAGTATAAACACTTAATTGAGTATTCTTTTTTTCACATAATTCTGGAACAACATCTGGCAAACCTTGCACATCTAAAGCTTCACGAGGGTTATTTTTATCAATAACAACAACAACTGGAAACTGAAACATCTCATTACCAGAATATAATTGGACTAAAACAGGAAATGAAAAATCATAAACAAAATGATAAGGAGTATAACAAAAACCCAACAACCCCATCCCTTCTTGCAAACCAATTGGTTCTGCCATTAAAATACCATCTTCAGAAGGCCAAACCTCCATCTTCATAGGCCACTCTGCAGAATACATAAAATTAACATTTACATCAACTTCTTTACCAATATCTTGAACAAAATATTTATTTGTAGGTTCTCCTAAATTATAATAATCCCCTTTAACCTTAATAAAAGGGATATTTGCTTCTAAAGAATTTATTAAATCATATCTTTCCAAAAACATTTCATCTTCATTATTTTGATAAATCTTTTTAGCTAAATCATAAAACTTACCTAACATAGAATCCACAGATACAGAATGTTTAGTTCCTCTCCAAGAAATATCTCCATAATTAATATTCAAATTTTGATTAACACTCACAGAAACAGAATTGTCTTTAATAGAACTCTTAACTTCACTCTCCCCAATACTAACTTCAAAACCTTGTTCTTCAAATTGAGAAAAATCACATAAATCAACTCCTTCTTCTAAATAATCATTTAATTGCTCTTGCATTTTTGACTTACTTGGAACCTGTTCATTAGAAATACCATTTCCAGAAACATAATACCAATACGGAACCCCAATACCTAAAAACCCTAATTGATTTGAAAAAGGCATATACTCACTTCCAGGAGAAAACTCAGGGACATCAATATATCCTGCTTGTTGTTCTAAAATATAAATACCATTTAAAGTTTCTTCTTCAACACATGCTTGATAATAAGAATAAACAGGCTCTAATTCTTGGGGTATATTTGTTGAAAACAAACCACTTCTAACAGCAAAAAATATCCCAATACCTGCAACAATCACTATTGCCAAGATAATAAATACTGTAACCTGTGAACGTTTAAAGTTTAGTAAATTACCTTTATATAAAAACTCTAAATGTGAATTTGCTTTTTTGTTTTTTATATTAATTAACATTTTATTTATAACTAATAAAATTTAAACTAAACTCTCGCATTCTTAAGCTTCCAGATTGTAAAGCCTCATATTTCATTAGATTATAGATAGTTTTACTTTTCATCTTTTTTCTTCCCCTTTTGAGTTTTTTCTTTAATCAATTCAAGAATTTCTGTATTAATATCCCTATCTATCATATCTTTAAATTTCATCCACACTTTCTCGTCTTCTACAAGAAGTAAATATTTTTTCATGTTAAATTTTCTTTTTTCCTAAGTTTTTTCTTTTCTAAAGAAAAAAGCTAAGAGTATTTAAATGTTTCTTATTAAGTAACTTAATAACTTAATAACTTACTAAGAAAAACCCCTCCACATAAAAATCAATAAAAATGGTCCAGCCAGGAGTCGAACCTGGGATCTCCACCATGTCGAGGTGGCATCATAACCACTAGACCACTGGACCTTTAATTTTAAAAGGTAAATCTAAATCCCTATATAAATCTTGTTTAAAATAAAAAGGGAGATCTTTTCTATAAATAGATTTATTTTCATATTTTCTAACATAAAAACGAATGATATGTTTTAAATTAGAACTACCAACTAATTCAAAATATCTAACAACATTTTTCCATCTATTTGTTCCAGCCCCTGTTTTATCAAAATAAGTAAAAATCCCAAGTTTTTCTCCAATATTAGAAACATGACTAAGTAAAAGCTTATTATGTGCTGTGAATTGAAGACAGAATTGATTACCTCTTCTTGTAACAGACCCATCAGTGTCAATTAAACCCCTTAAACAAGCAATGGATAATTTTTCATTTTCAAGAATTTGTTTAGGAATTGTTGTTTGATTATGTATTTTATTTCCATATTTCAAATTAAAATTTTTATTTAAAAAAGAACAAACATTTTTTGAGGAAATAAGCAAAATAGAAGTATTTCTATTCTTTTGTTTCTTAATCGAAGGTTTTATACCAAATAACTCAAAAATCAAATTAGATAAATAAATATAATAATAAAAATCATACCTATGATCTCCAGCTATTCTTAATTGATACTTATTCAAAGTTCCATCACCTAAATAAGCTCCGATAAATTCAGCTAATTTTTCATCAAGTTCAGGTATCTTTATTTCTTTTAAATTTGAATCTCCGATTACTGGGGAATTTAGCATTGCTAATTTTCTCCATTTTTTAATTTTCTGGGGATATTTCTTGATTAACACTTGCATAGCTTTTTTACCTCCAATAATTTGCCCCCAATTACCTTCTAAATATCTAACATTTAAGCTTTCTGGATTAATTTTAGAAAGATGACAAAGATCATCAAAAAAACTTTTAGGTAAAAGCAAACTTTCAGAAAAATAATTTTTTAAAACAGAATATTTAATCTTAAAACCAAATTGCAATAATGATTTTAAAGAAGGAGAATTCAATCTGATTCTAACCAAATCTAAAAATTTCCTTTGCTCTCCTTTTTTAAATAAAACCCTTTGTCCCACCAATAATAAAAACAATTTAGATTTAAATACTTAACTACACATCCCGAATTAGCAACAACATTTAAAAACCTATTTTTCAGTAAATAATTATCAAATAAAATGAAAATGCCTAAAACAACCAAAAGATTTTGCCCATATTGCAAAAAGAAAACAGAACAAAAAATCGACTTAGTTAAAACAGGAATAAAAAGAGGAACATTAAAAAGAGGCTCATTAGAAAGAGCAAAAAAAAGAAATGCTATTCCAGGAAAAGGAAATAAAGGAAGATATGGTAGTAAACCTGCAATAAAGTCTTGGAAAAGAAAAACAAAAGCAACAACAAGAAAAGTTGTAATATATAAATGTCAAGAATGTAAAAAATCAAAACATGCTAAAAACTCAAGAAGAGTATCTAAATTATTAATAGGAGAAAAAGCAGGTTAATAAAGAACTCAAAAACAATATCTATAACTTAATAAAATAAAAGCTACACAATCAAAAAAACTTAAGCTACCAAAAACCAAGCCTTAAAATATTATCAAATTATAAGATAAAATAAACAAAAAATAAAAATGCCTAAACCAACAAAAATTATAACAAAAAGAAAAAAATTTATAGAAGTAGATGTCCCTTTAATAAATTCAAAAGTAGAACTAATAGGTAATTCTCCAGAAGAAGTAGAAGGTAGAAATATAAAATTAGATTTAACCAGGCAACTAAAAGGAAAAAGTGTTGAGGCAGTTGCCCAAGTTAAAATTGAAAATGAGAAAGCTATTGCTTATCCTAAAAAAATAAAATTAATGTCTTATTTTATAAGAAGAATGATTAGAAAAAGAATCAGCTATGTGGAAGATTCAATTGAAACACCAAGTCAAGAAAGTATGTTAAAAATAAAGCCTTTTTTAATAACAAGAAAAAGAGTTTCAAGGATAGTAAGAAAAACACTAAGAAATAAGTGTAAAAATTGGTTAGAAGATTATATAGCAGAAAAAAAAGATAATGAAATCTTTAGTGATATTCTTTCAAATAGGTTACAAAAACCTCTTTCATTAATGTTAAAGAAAACATATCCCCTTTCATTATGTGAAATAAGAGTCTTAGAAATAATAAGACCTTTAAAACCTGAAGAAATACCTGCAAAACAAAAACCTGTAAAAGAAGAAAAATCAAAAGAATTAATAGAAACATTAGATACAAATAAAGAACAACCTAAATTAAAGGAAAAAACATCTGAAAAACCACAAGGGGTCTTAGATGCAGAAGCAGAGATTAAAAAAACACAAAAAAAAGCAGAGAAGATTCAAAAAAAACAAATTACAAAAAAAGAGGAGAAAAAGAAATGAGTGAGAAAACCCTAATCTTAATAAAACCAGATGGGGTGCAAAAACAATTAATTGGAGAAATCCTTTCAAGAATAGAAAAAAATAATTTAAAGATAAAGGCTATAAAAATGGTTTTAGCTGATGATGGAATTCTTAATAAACATTATCCATTAAAAGAAGATTGGGCAAAATCTATTTTTAAAAAATCCAAAAATTCAGCAGAAAAAGAAAACAGACCATTTGATTTTACAGACTATATGGAATTTGGAAAAATAATACAAACCAGAAATAAACAATCATTAGCTGAAGGGCCCATTATCCCTATGATTGTTGAAGGACCCCAAGCAATAACAATAATAAGAAATATTGTTGGTGCAACAGAACCAAAACAAGCAGAAAAAGGCACAATAAGAGGAGATTTTGCATCAGAAGAATCTTATGAATTAGCAGATAAAGAAAATAGAGCTGTAAGAAATATTATTCATGCCTCTGATTCAATAGAAAATGCAGAAAAAGAAATAAGTATCTGGTTTCAAGAATATGAAATACATGAGTATTAATCATAAACTAAATTTCTTATCCTAAAACAGAACCCTTAAAAACCTTATTTTATTAGATTTCTTATGCCTCCATAGCTCAGCGGTAGAGCAATTGATTTGTAATCAGTAGGTCGGGAGTTCGAATCTCTCTGGGGGCTTTTTATGGTATTTGCTTTTGCAAATATCTCTTTAATAAATCGCAGGAATTCGAACAAGGTATCGAATCCCGAGTAAGTTTGCGAAAGTAAAACTATTCAATAATGAGCAGGCTTACAAGTTGCTAGAGGCTTTTCTTAATCACAATAATTTTTATAAATAAAAGAATCCTAACAAATTAATGGATGAACAACATAATTTCCAGCCGGGAATGGATATATTTTTATTAACAGAAATAGCTTGTTATTCTGCTGGAGAAATAAATGACCAGGCTAAAGGAAGAAAACCAAACTATAAAGCAACAAAAGAATTAATTTCAAGATTAACAGATTATGTTTCTTCAGATTGCAAAAATCCTGAAACATCTCAAATTTTATGGGAAACTTTCAAAAAGAAAGAGCATTCTGATAGAGAAATTAGGTGGTTAGAAGACTTAGATTTTAAAACCTCTTTACTAATCAAAGATTTACAAGATATCAAAAGACATTCAAAAGCAAAATTAGATGATTTAATGCATTTTTGTATTGATTTATCTTATCAGACAAGTGCATATGAACCTCTATATGCTCAATATGCAGGGGTTGCTTAATCTCCTTCAATAGCTTCTGCTTTTTTATCTACAATTAAAATATTTGCAATTTCCTCTGCAAAATTTGCAACATCTCCTTTTTTAAAAGGCCCCAAGGTATTTCCTTCTAAATCTAAAAATTCTTCAGCATCTTTAGAAAAAACAATCATTTTATTTTTAGAGATTTGTTCTTCCCCTCCACTTTCTTTTAAAAGTTCTGCTATTTTTTTATCTCCTTTTTCTAGGGATTTCATAATCTCATCAAACACTTCTTTTTCTATTGCCAACATATTTTCAAAATCTCTTTTACTAATACCAGTTTCAGCTGCAACAAATGCTAATTCTAAAATCTTCTTTTTTCTTCTTAACATCAACTCCTTAAATATAGCAATTGAATTTTCAAATTGTTTTTTTGTCTTTAAAACAGTTTCAGAAAAATCATCACTTTCTTTATTTGCAATCTCTTTCTTATCTTTCAAATAAGCAGCAACTTCTTTAACCAAATTTTTAGGAATTGGTTGCAATTGCTCACTATATCTTTCTCTTCTTAATGTATCATATAAATCATTATAAGTTATCATTTTTATCATCTCCTCTTATAATAATATGGGATTTTGGTTTACCTTTCATTTTGGTTTGGATCATAACCTTTTCCAAAGGTTTGTCTTGTTCAAGCTTTCTTTTCCAAAGAAAGGTTGTATCATTATAAGTTATCATGTTCATAAAAAATAAAAATCTATTTAAAACCTTTATTGTAATTGAAAAGCCATTACATTCTAAAACCAAGGGTATAGAAACTAAAAATCACTTATCCAATCCAGTCTTATTCATGAAATCTTTTCCATAAAATTTACCTAAACTTCCTTTTTTTGATTCTTTTTCACAAAACATGATTGTATCATCTTCTTTTTTTCCATCATAAAGCAAAACCGGAACAGGATCTGCGCTATGAGATTTCAATTTACATGGAGTTGAATGATCACAAGTAACAACCACTTTGATATCTTTTCCACGAACAAATTTTCTTAAAAAACCAAAAAATCTTTTATCAATCATTTCAAGCATATTCTTTTTTTCATAAGGTTTATTATCATGTCCAGGGATATCTGTTTCTTTAAAATGAATATAACCCCCTAAATAATTCTTATGTTGTTTCTTCAATATCTTAATTGTAAACTTAATTGTTTTGTTAAGAGAATTATAAAGATTATCATAGACATCAATTTTTTTTAATTTAGGATATTCAAAAGAAAAATTATTCATTCCAGAAATTTTAGCAATCCCAATTTCAAGAGGCATTGAATTAAGAGACATCCAAGATTTATATTGTTTAAGTTTAGGAATTTCTATCCCCCCTCCACGAGTTAAAATAAGATTTGCAGGAAGTAAACCTATTTTTTTTCTATTTAAATTAATATAATGTGTATTTAAAATATTAAATGCTTGAACAATAAAATCATTAATAATATTAGAAGTATATTTTGCAATTTCATCTTCATCATCTAAAGGTTCTGAAAATTTAAATTTTTTCTCTTTTCCAGGACTCCATTCTGGATCTGTATTAGTAATATTATCTGAAAAACCCCCCCTTAATACCAAAACTCCCCTATGCTGAACTAAAGGATAAAGCTCAAATTTACAAGCAAGTTTAATTTGAGAATTTAAAGTTTTAGATAAAATCTTAACCTCCTTAGTCGTTAAAGTCCTGCCTGCCCTCCTATCAATAATCCTCCTATTTGATAAGTTATCTATTGTTCCAAAATTAATTCTAGCTGCAAAATCCCCTCTTTTTAATTTAACACCTGCCCCAATAGTTTCATAAGTCCCCCTCTTACAATTCTTAGGATTATTACCTAAAAGAGAAATTATAGAATTATCAGAACCAGGGATAGTCTTTTCATCAATAGGATACATATAACCCATTTTGCCTTTTTTAGCAAAATAATCTAGGTTAGGAGTTTCTGCCATTTCCAAAGGAGTTTTACCTCCAAAACAATTCTCAGGCAATCCCGATGCCCCATCTAATATCACCAATATCTTTTTCATAAAAAAGTCAATGATAGGTATTATTTAAAACTTATTAATGTTAAATCTAAACAAACAAATAATTTAAAATACCCTTATTTCTTAAGAGTTTTATTAAATATTAATATAAAACTGAGTTTACTACTTAGCATCCTAAAATGTTTACATTTTAGTTTCAATTCTTTTAAGAATTGCAAACTGAGAAAGGTTGCTTGGCGAGAAGTTGTAATTAAGAAAATGAAAAAGAATCAGAATTACAGGTTGGAGGGGAAAACTTAGTTTTCCTGTGAACATGTTTGGAAAATTAAAAGAAAAACTTAAGGGATGGATTACAAAATCCAAGGAAAATATCCAAGAAAAAGTAGAAGAAGCTAAACCAAAAGAAACAAAAGTCCCCCCTAAAAAAACAAAAATAATTGAAGAAGAGCCTAAACTAAAACCAGAAGAACAAGGAACAGCAATAAAAATAGAGAGTGAGATTGAAGAAGAAATACCACAAGAAGAAATCGATAAAGAACTAGAAGAAGAAATAAAACAAGCAAAAGATAAATCTAGTGTTTTTAAAAAGATAAAATCAAGATTTGCCTACAAAATAAAAGAAAAAGAATTTGAAGAAATATTTGATGATTTAGAAATGGTTTTATTAGAAAACAATGTGGCATTAGAAGTTGTTGAAGATATTAAAAAAATATTGTCAGAAAGATTAATAGGTAAAGAAATGAGGCAAAAAGAATTAGAAGAATATATTAAACAAGAACTTAAAGAAACATTAAATGAAATTTTGATAGAACCTGACAACCCCTTAGAAGCTATAAAAATTAAAAAATCAGAAAATGAACCCTTTGTCATACTTTTTTTTGGAATAAATGGCACAGGAAAAACCACTTCTATTGCAAAATTCACTAATTTACTTAAAAAAAATAATTTGTCTGTTGTCCTAGCTGCTGCAGATACATTTAGAGCAGCCTCAATTGAACAAATACAAATCCATGCAGATAAACTAAAAGTTCCATTAATAAAACATGATTACGGGGCAGACCCTTCTGCAGTAGGTTTTGATGCAATAAAATATGCAGAAAAACACAAAACAGATGTAGTTTTAATTGATACAGCAGGAAGAATGCATACAAAAACTAACCTTCTTGCAGAAATGGAAAAAATATGTAGAGTTACAAATCCTGATTTAAAAATATTTGTCGCAGAATCAATTGCAGGAAATGATGCGACAGAACAAGCAAAAACCTTTAATGAAATAATAGAAATTGATGGTTCAATTTTAAGTAAAGCAGATATTGATGAAAAAGGCGGAACAATATTATCAGTAAGCCATGCAACTCAAAAACCTATTTTCTATTTAGGAACAGGACAAAACTATGAAGATTTAGAAATCTTCAATAAACAAAAATACATTAAAGATTTGGGGTTGTGAAGAAGTAAAAAAGAAGCTTGGACAATAGATCGTTCTTAAACCCATTAAATACGAAAGGTTAGAGTAAGATAATATTTTTAGGGATAGAAAAATTTATATACTTGGCATATATACCATATATACATTGAATATAGAGATAAAAATGGTACAAGCTATGATTAAAATTCCTAATGAAGTGAATCAAATCTTAAATATTGTAAAAGCAAGATTTGGACTTAAAACCAAAAGTGAAGCAATTGCCAAAGTTGTTGCAGAATATGGTTCTGAAATTTTAGAGCCTGAATTAAGGCCTGAGTATATAGAGAAATTAAAGAAAATTGAGGAAGAAGGAAATTTTATTAGTTTTAATTCTATTGAAGAATTAAAAAATAGTATTGAACATGCATAAATTTGAAATAGAAGAAAAGCTTCATCAAATTCTTAAAAAGCTTTTTAAAAAAGATAAAAAGAGGTATGAAATTATTTGGAAAAAGATTAATGAAATTATCAATAATTCAGATATTGAACATTATAAAAACTTAAGATTTCCAATGAATGAATTTAAGAGGG
>JAFCDM010000106.1 GCA_017609695.1 Candidatus Pacearchaeota archaeon
TGTGCTAATTCCGGGATATAGGGGTTAATAAAAAAATATTTTTCAAGCAAAGGAGAGGTTATTTTTTTTAGATTTTCATAGTCTTCTATTTCCCAAGGAGGTGTTGAAAAAAATAAAGCAATTATTTTTTTATTTAATGCAGAAGCCATATGCAAAACCATTGTATCTCCACAAACAATAATATCACAAAGGTTTACTATTGCTGCAAATTCAGTTAATGTGTTTTCAGGATTATTTTTTAATAAAAAAATTCCTTCTTGTTTCATTTCTTCAATTAATTCCCCTTGTTTTTTTAGTTCATTTGGACCTGCTAAGATTAGGATTTTATTTTCCTTTATCTTTCTTATTAATTGTTTTATTTTTTCATTGTCCCAAAATTTAGATGCCCATCTTCCTGAAGAGCCAATATTTATTCCTATAATTTTATCTTTATCTAAAATATTATTTTTTAATTTAAATTCTTGTGAGAATCTTATCTCTTTTTCAGTTAAATTAAAAATTGGCTTTTCTTTGTTGTAATAATCCTTTAAATCACATGTTTTTGAAATTAGTTGTTGATAGGTTTTTCTATTTTTTATTTTAATATGATTAAGAAAAGCTGTTTCTAAATATTCTTCTGCATTTTTATTAAAATAAAATGTTGCTCCATTATTAAAAAAATATCCAAATTTTTCATTTGCTTTTACTAAATTTGCTAATAATGTTGCAGGAGAATCTATTTCTAATGAAAATAAAATATCAAATTCTTCTTGCTGAATTCTCAAAACATTTTCAAGATTATATTGGAGGATTTTATCTACAAAGGGGTTATTCTTAAGTAAATCTGCTGATTCTTGGAGTGTCATCCAATAAACTAAGATATCTGGGCCATATTTTTTCCTTAATGCAGGAAGAATACATGTTGTTCTTAAGACATCTCCTATAGCACCTAATTTAATTATTAATATCTTTTTAGAATACTCTTGTGCAAATTTACATTCTTCACAAGATTTATAATTTTCAGTAGATAAAGTATCACAAGCATATTTTTCATTAAAAAATCTGCATTTTTTATTGTATTTTGTCATTTTGTAATCTTTTTAATTGTTTTTTTAGTTCTGGTATTGAATCAACAATATAAACTTCTCCTGCGATTATTACACTAATATCTGCAATAGAATCTTCTACTTTTCTATCTGTTTTTAATCCAATTACTTTTTTTCCAATTGCTTGTGCATAACCCATTTCCCAAGCAGTTCCTGCACCGATATAAATCCCATTTAAAATGCCAACCATTATGTCACAAATTTTTATTTCTTTTAAATCTCTTTTAGATATTTCTTTAATTTTGTTTTTGTCTCCATTATATAATCCACAATCCCTATGTGGTAAAAAAGTTTCAAAGCCTAACTCCTTACAGAGTTTATTTATTTCTTCTAAAAAATTCCTGCTTTTTTTTTCACATAAAGGACCTGCAATATAAATCTTAGTCATATTTTTAGATAATTTTTCTATTCTTAAAGGTTATTAAGGTAGAATATAGTTTAATCCAAACTTCTTGTGCTTTTTGTTTCTTGTTTTCTCCATCCATCTGAATATTTTTGTTTTTTGAATTTCATTTCATAAAAAGCTTTTAAATAAATATAAAGTCTTGTTGAAAATAAAGGGATTGTAAAAAAAACTTCCCTAACATTCCTTGGATAAATTAAAGCAAATAAAGCTCCTTGCTTTATCTCATTTGTTAGAGATTTTGTTCTTGGCATATCCGGAGCTATTTTATTTAAATTTTCATGTGCTTTAATGTTTCTTATTTTTTGTAATTTAAAATCTTTCCAATTTTGAGGGTTTATAACATAAACTTCTGCTCCTGGAGCATATTTTATTTTATATTTTTGTTTATTAAATAAATAAGGAATTATGCTATCTTCTGAAGATTCTAATGGAAATCCTTGTAATACCCCATTTCTAATAGCAAATAAATATCCAGAACATTCAAAGAATTTTTCTTGTTCTGAAAGTTTTAATCTTGTTTTATGAATTCCTGCAAATGCTACATGGGAAATATAACCCCAGAGTTTTTCTCTTGGATTTAATAAAACTGGTTTTCCTGTTACACATCCTACTTTCTCATCTTCAAAGGCTTTTAAAAGAGAATAAATTCTTTCTAAAAAAACATTTAAAGCATAACTTTTCCCTTCTCCTGGGTCTAAGAAGAAACCAATCTTATTTTTATCAAATTCTTTTTTATATTTCTTTTTTAAGAAAGTTTCTGTTTCTGAAAATGGGTCTATTATTGTTATTTTGAATTCTTGTTTAATATTTTGATTAAGAAAACAATCAATTGCTTTTGAAGTTGCATTTGGTTCACTATAGGAAGTTATAATTATATTAATCATTCTGTTTCAATCATATCTTCTGCTAATCTGATAATAACCAATGGTTTATTGGCTTTCAAAGATTCTGCTTCTATCCTACATTTAACTCTTCCTTGTTTAATTCCTTTTCCAGAAGTCTCTATTTTTCTAACTGCTGCTTTTTCTCCATAAACAAGGATTATATCCCCTTCTTTTATTTCTGATGCTTTTTTCTGTACCATAAAAAAACACTACAATCCTATTATATAAAGTTTTTTATAGTTAGTGGGAAATTAAAAAGCATGGCAAATGCGATTATTTTATGTTCTGGGGGATTAGATAGTGTTGTTTTGGTGTATTATTTAAAAAAAATTGAAAAAATTGAAAATATTAAATTAATTTTTTTAGATTATGGACAAAAAGCCTTGGAAGAAGAACTTTTTTGTGTTAAAAAAACTGCTAAAGAAATTAATGCTGATTTAAAGATTGTTGATGTCAAATGGTTAGGAGAATTAAGCACTTCTTTAATTAATAAAGAAGCGAATGAAAATGAAATTAAAGATATTAAAGAAGAAAAAGAATTAATGTCCTGGTATGTTCCTTGTAGGAATGCCTTATTTTTATTAATTGGTTTAAGTTTTGCAGAATCAGAATTTATTTCTAAAAATAAAAAATATGATGTTTATTTAGGGATAAAAGGGATAAAATATGAAGGAGAATTACAATTTAAGGATACAACCCATGAATTTTTAGATTATATTAATAAAGCCCCTGAATATTGCACTCAAAAAGGGGATTATAAATTTCTTGCTCCTTTTTTAAATAAAGATAAAGAAGAAGTTATTGAACTTGCTAAAAAATTAAATATTGATTTAAGA
>JAFCDM010000018.1 GCA_017609695.1 Candidatus Pacearchaeota archaeon
ACCATTTTTTCATTATATTTAAATCTTTCCTTAGTAAAGTTTCATTTTGGGGTAGTTAAGAATCTCTCATCTTTGAAATTTTAATTCTTATTTGAGAATGATTTACTGAATTGATATCCCTCAGGCATACTCAACATTCACTTTTTTATTATTAATTTATTTAGCTAAAAGTGAATGTTTCGCTCAACATTCACTTTTCTATTCTTGGTTAATTTACTTAAAAGTGAATGTTTCGGTCGAACCTTGGTTCTCCTTCCTGCAGAAATTATCAAGGTAATATTTGTTTTGCAAATATTAATATATCCCTCATCTTCGGAATTTCAATTCTTATTCAAATATTAATATATCCCTCATCTTCGGAATTTCAATTCTTATTTAATAATCAAGATACTGAATTGAAATCCCTCAGGCAGGAGTCGGACCTGCGTCAAGCGGTCTACAGCCGCCTGTAATAGCCGTTATACTACTGAGGGTTTCAGTTTTGGTATTTCTCTTATCTTCAGGAAACTGAAATCTGAAGGGAGGGTTTCAGTTTTGGTATTTCTCTTATCTTCAGGAAACTGAAATCTGAAGGTGAGGGTTAGATATACTGAGAATTAGGTGTTTTTAAAGTTTTTGAGTTTTGATTTTTACTTATTAGGTTCGTTAATAAAAAAACTTCTGTTAGAGGTGGTTTCTTTTATTTTCCCTTCTTTCTCATAAATTGCTTTAGCAGAAGGTAGCTCAAACTTTCCTATTACTCCTATTTTTGAATATATTATATAAGTAAATATTCTTTCTTCGTCTTTGTTTAATGATTCAATATTCCATTCTATTCTTTTGTTTTGTAAATCTATTTTGTTTGGTTTTATTACCCCAAATCTTTCATAAAGTTTTACTAAAGGAGGTAATTTATCTATAATATTTATTCTTTCAATGAATTTTTTAGCTTTTAATCTTAAGGTTATTTTTAATGCAAATTGTCCCCCTTTTGTCTTAATAAAATCAACTTTTTTTCTTAAAATTAAATGAGCTTCTACTGATTTTTTTATTAATAAAAATAAAACTAATATGAAAATAAGAACAATGATTGGATAAAACCAGTTTGTTTTGATAATCACTTTAAATTCTTCATTTGGAATAATCTCTTTTTCCCAAAAGTAATTTACTTTAAATCCTTTAAAATTAGTTTCAGTTGGAGAAACACTTAGGGTTGTAAATAAATAGGCTATTAAATTTCTTTCAGTAGTTATTGTTATTGTTTTATGAACATTACCTAAATTTTTTTTAATAATTTCTTCTCGTATTGTCATTACCCCTTCTTTTGTTTCAATTGTTTCTATGTCTTCTTGTGCTAAAAATTTAATCATGGATTCTATTTCGTCTGTTTCTCCAGATATTTTAATTTGGGTATTAATTAGATAAGTCCCTGCATCTAATTTTTTTAATTTTTCTTTGTTAATTGGGATATCTAATTTTTCAGTTCCTTTTGCTTTTAATGAAATTTCTTTTTCAAATTCAAAAAAAGCAGAATCCATTTTAAGTTTTATGTTTGGAAAGTCAAGGTTTGCTTTATTTTCAATTAAAACCCTGATGTTTTCTGCTCTTGGATTTATACTTTCAGGAATTATAGAAAAAGCACCCCCTAATTCTACTATGTTAATGGTTAAACTTTCTTTTTGAATTTCATTTTTTGAATTTTTGATAGTATATTCAAATGGGAGAGAACCTTCTGATTTTAGATTTTGAGGCATTGCCTGGATTTCTATTTTTTTTGAATCTCCAGAATTAATTGTGAATTTGCTTTCAGGGGTGATACTTATTCCAACTAATGAATAGATTTCAAAACTATCTGTTTCACCTAAATTTCTTATTGTTAATTCAAATGTTGCTGGTTCTTTTAAGTCTGTAATAACTAAGTTTGAAATAGATTTTGAACTAATATCTAAGTTTATGGCTGAGATTAAGTTTAATGATAAGATTAGTGCAAGGGTAGTTATTAAAAAAATTCTTTTTTTCATATTTTTTTTATAAATAAGGAATATATAAATATAATTATCTTAAAAAACATGATTACTATAAAATATATGTTTCAGAGCAAGAAACTCCTTACTGTTTTTTGGCAGGATTAAGAATTAAAAAGTTATTTTTTCCCTTCAAGAACCAAAAAAGATTTAATTTGATCTATAAAATCATTTAATTCTGTGATAATTTTTGTTTCATATTCATCAATCCGACTTCTAATTAAATACCTATCATAAACCCCTCTTAAAAATTTCCAGATTGGTGCATCTTCCCATCTATTTTCATAATCTTTAATTAAAATTGCTTTAAATTTAATTTCTGCAACTCCGGAATTTGTATCTATTTCTTTGCCTTCTTTCTTAATTTTAATTTTCTTTAATCCTAAGAATTTCCAACCCATCTTTATTGAGAATTTAAAGTAATCAGAGATTTTCTTTTCAGCTTCCCATTCTATCTTGATTTCTTTTGAATCTCCTGTGATTTCTTCACTATACTTTGTTTCCATAATATCATACCCTTCTGAATTTAGATAATCATAAGCATAGCTATATAATCCTTTAAAATCAAAAATTCCTTTATGTTTTATTTTTTCTGAATATAGTGTGTCCTTTTCTGCCATGTTTTTGATTAATTTCTCTTTTTTATGAAAATAATAAGGAAAGTTTATTTAAAAAATCTTTGTTTTACTCTTTTTTATTACATTGCTTCCCTACAAGATTCACAAATTAATTTTCCGTCTTGAGAATAAACAATATTAAAATTTCCACATTCTTCACAGGTTCCTTCTTTAAAAGATTCTTTTGTTTCTTTTCTTTTTAATTTTTCTTTTTGTTCTTTTATGACATATCTTTCTTTGGCTATTTCGAATAATTCTGGCTGAATTTTTAGAATATCTTTTAATGTTAAGTAGCCAATAATCCTTTTTTTGATAACTACTGGGAGCCTTTTGAATTTCTTTTTTTTCATTACTTTAATTGCATTATAAACATCTGCAGATGGTTTGATTGTTATTATTTTTTTAGCACAAACCTCTTTAGCTTTAATTTCTGCAAGTTCTTTTTTTGGTTTTTTACTTAATACCCACATTATGTCTTTTTCTGTTAAAATTCCTTTTAAGATTTCTCCTTCAACCAAGACTAAACTTCCAACTCTTTTTTTTACCATTAATTTAACTGCATTTATTAGAGAAATCTCTGGTTTTGCAGAGATAAAATTTCTAGTCATTATGTCTCCAACCTTTACCCCGATTTTCATGATGATAATAAGAATAAGTTGTTTTTATATTTATTGATGTTTGATAGATTTTTATTGTTTTTCAATATATATTTTAGAGAATATATATCATTTCTTATTAAAGTTTAAAAAAGCATATGGGTATTTTGAATTATTAAAAAATGACAGAAAAACAACCAATTTTTATATTGCCTGAAAGCACTGAAAGAACTATGGGTAAAGATGCTCAAAGAAATAATATTCTTGCAGCTAAAATAGTTGCAGAAGCTATAAAAACAACTCTTGGACCAAAAGGAATGGACAAGATGTTAGTAGATAGTATCGGGAATATAACGGTTACTAATGATGGGGTAACAATTCTTGAACAAATGGAAATTGAACATCCTGCTGCTAAGATGATGGTTGAGATTGCTAAGACACAGGAAGAAGAAGTAGGCGATGGAACAACAACTGCTGTAATGTTGGCGGGAAAATTATTAGAAAATGCTGAAAAATTATTAGATATGAAAATACATCCTACTGTTATTACTAAAGGTTATAATTTGGCTTCAGAAAAAGCAAAACAATTTTTAAAAGAATTAAGTGTTGAAGTAACTCCGGATAAAGAAGATGTTTTAAGATTTATTGCAATGACTGCAATGACAGGAAAAGGGGCAGAAAGTGTTAAAGAAAAATTTTCAAATATAATTGTGGAATCTATAAAACAAGTTCAAGAATCTGGAAATGTAAATCTTGAAAATATTAAAATTATAAAAAATAAGAGTGAGAGTGTTGAAGATACAGAATTAATTAAAGGGATTATTATTGATAAAGAAAGAGTTTCTATTGATATGCCCCAAGAAGTAGAAAATCCTAAAATTGCTTTAATTTCAGAAGCTTTAGAGTTAAAAAATCCAGAAGGAGAAGCTAAGATTTCTGTTACAAGCCCTGAACAATTGCAGGAATTCATAAATAGGGAGGAATTAGTTTTAAAACAACTTGTTGAAAAAATAAAAAATTCAGGGGCTAAGGTTATTTTTTGTCAAAAAGGGATTGATGATGTTGTTCAATATTATTTAGCTAAAGAAAATATCTATGCTTGTAGGAGAATTTCTAAATCTGATATGGAAAGTTTGGCTCGTGCGACAGGGGGAAAGATTATAAGTAATTTAAATGAACTTTCTGAATTTGAATTAGGTAAAGCTAGAATTGTTGAAGAAATAAGAAAAGGAGAGGAAGCAATGACTTATATCAAAGGATGTGAAAATCCTAAAGCCTTGACAATTTTAATTCATGGGGGAAGTGAGCATGTTATGGATGAAATTGAAAGGGCATTAAAAGATGGTTTAGGGGATGTTTCTGCAGTTATTAAAAATAAGAAAATTGTTGGGGGTGCTGGAGCAATTGAAATTGAATTATCTAAAAGATTAAAAGAATTTGCAAATACTCTCTCTGGAAGAGAACAATTAGCTGTTCAGGAATTTGCAAATGCATTAGAGTCTATCCCAAATGCTTTAGCAGAGAATGCTGGTTTAGACCCAATTGATGTTTTAACTGAATTAAAGTCAAGGCATGATAATGGAGAAAAATATGCTGGGATTAATATTTTAAATAATAGAATTGAGAATTCTTTGGATAATGGGATTATTGAACCTACTAAAATCAAAATGCAGGCTTTATCTTCTGCAACAGAAGTTGCAATAATGATTTTAAGAATAGATGATGTTTTATCCTCAAAATCTGGGGGAGGACAAGCGCCTGTTGGAACCGGGATGGGTTATCCAGGGATGGAGTGATGATAGAAATAAAAAAATCTCCTGATGATTGGGGTTATATTTCTTTTGATGAGGATGGTGATTGGTTAAAGAGAACATGGGCAATGCCTTCTAGAGGAAATTTAAAGAATTATTTTGATGTTTTTGTTTGTAAAAATTCCTTTCATTTTTTTCAATTTTATAGTAAGTATTAAGAAAGGATTCCTAAATCTAAAGTTGAAAATGTTTTAAAAAAACTTGTTTTGAAAATGAATTAAATTCTTCATCAGCAAGCTTAATTCCACTATTTGTATAATTCACTAATAGATATCTTATGGCTAGTTCTGTAAATTACTTCTGCAAACAAGTCAGTTAAGCTTACTATTTCTATTTTTCCTTCTGGTTTTTGAGGGATAGAATCTGTTACAATCACTTTTTCTAAAGGGGATTTTTCTATTTTTTCTTTTGCATTTCCACTAAAAAGTCCGTGAGTTGCACATGCATAAATTTGTTTTGCACCTTTTTGTTTTAAAACTTTAGCACATTTACATAATGTTCCTGCAGTATCAATCATATCATCTGTTACTAAAACATTTTTATCTTTAACTTCTCCTAAAATCTCTAATTCTCTTACTACATTAGGTTCATCTCTTTTTTTATAACCACTAACAATTCCTAAATTTAATCTTTTTGCATAACTATTTGCAATTTGCATTGCTCCTACATCTGGGGAAACAAGCATGCAATTTTCTAAAAATTTTTTATGATTTCTTTTTAGATGTTCAATAGTAACTGGATAAGCTCTTAGGTTTTCAAAATGTTCAAAACCAGAGGCAGCAGAAGGATTATGTAGGTCTGTTGTCATAATATTTATGCCTGAACCTTTAAGAACATTAAGAACTGCTGCAAAACTTATTGGGGCTCTTTCATCTGTTCTTCTGTCTTGTCTAGAATATTTCATATAAGGAAGAACAAAAGTTGTAGGCATTGAATAAGATCTTGTAAAATTATCTTTTAAAAATATTAAAGAAACTAACCAGTCCTGGGGATACATTGAACTATCTTGTATGAAATAACATCTTTGTTCTCTTACACTCTCTTGGATTTCTGGACAAATTTCTTCATCTTCGAATGTTTTAATTTTTATTTCTTCTAATTTATAAGGTTTTTCTTGTTTGTGATTTTTGAGAAATCTTTGATAAATATGAGTTAAAATCCCTTCTGATTCCTCTTTTGGTTCTGTTAATTTTTTATAAACTTTTTGTGTAAAATCCCAGGCATTGCCCTGTGGGTCTGCTAAAATCAATATTTCCTCTTCCATTATCTACCTCAGAAATAAAAAATTAATTTTCCTTATAAAGATTATGAGGGTGTGGGATATATTTTTCTTAAACTATTAATTTATTAAATTAGGAAAGGATTTAAGGATTAAGCTTAAGGTTTGTTGCGTGTAGCTTAAAAATGAAGAAGATATGGAAAAATTTTAAATTATTTTTTCTTGCTTAAGGCTGCAGTGCATATTGCCCAAGCATTTGTTTTTTTCCTTTTCCCACTTTCTTTGTATGTTTTAGGAATTTCTCCTTTTTTTATTTTTTTGTTTACTGCTTTAACACAGCGGTCTAATTTTGCAGGCATTGTTATATAAAGAGGGGTTTGAAGTTTATATATTTTTTTGTGGAATTTTAATTAATAATTTTTAAATAAAGCATAAAATATATAACCTTTCTTTTTTTTATTTTTTAATGAAAAATAAAGGTTTTTTGTTTAGGGTTTCAAATCCTTTTCTTAAGATTTTAGAATCTAAAAAAGATAAAAAAATACAAAAGAAGAGATTGAAAAAAATTCCAAAAGAAATTAAATTCATTGAAATTGAGGCGATTAACGGAAGTTTAGATGATTTTTGTAAACTTTTAAATCATCCTGGAAAGATTGGTATAATTCTTGGGGCAAGAGGTTCAGGAAAATCTGCTTTAGGGATGAGGATTTTAGAAAATATCCATTCTTTTGGAAAAAATGTTTATGCTCTTGGGTTTACATCTGAAAATCTTCCAAAATGGATTACTGTTATTGCAGACATAAATCAGATTCCTAATCATTCTTTTTTGTTAGTGGATGAAGCAGGTATTGGTTTTTCATCAAGAAGTTCTATGTCCTCAATAAACAAACTTTTAACAGAATTGCTTCTTATTTCAAGACACAAAGATATTTCAATTATTTTTATAACCCAAAATTCTTCTAATGTGGAAATAAATACTCTTAGGCAGGCAGATTATTTACTTCTAAAACCTTCTTCACTTTTGCAATTAGATTTTGAAAGAAAAAAAATAAAAGAGATTTATCAAGAAGTAAAAGATAACTTTAAAAAGCATAATGAAAAAGGCGTGGTTTATGTTTATTCTGATGCATATACTGGTTTTATTAAAAGTGAATTGCCAAGTTTTTGGAGTGATGATTTAAGCAAGAGTTTTTCTGGATTAACCTGATCCTTTTAATAACTTGTTTATTTACATAATTTATTCTAAACCTAAGCATTTATATACCCTAATTTTGATAATTAATTACCTATAAAGATAAATTAAGATTAGCTAATTAACTAATCTGGTTAAAAGAAATTGCTTAGACTATTTCTTTAAAATTTATTAAATTTGAATAAGATACAAATGGTAGAAAAATTTAAACAATTAGGTATTAGTGAACACACCTTAAATGCTATTAGGGAATTAGGTTTTGAAAATCCTAGTGAGATTCAAGAAAAATCTATTCCTTTGGTTCTTAGGGGGGAAGATGTTATAGCTGGAGCTTCAACTGGAAGTGGAAAGACTCTTGCTTTTGGTGCAGGTGTTATACACAATTCAAAATTAGATGGAGGAATACAAGGATTAATTTTAACACCTACTCGAGAATTAGCAGGACAAATTACAATGGAATTAAAAAAGTTTTTAGGGGGTAAAAAATTAAAAATTACTTCGATTTATGGGGGAATGCCAATGTATAAGCAAGTAGATGAATTAGTAGATACAGAAATTGTTGTTGGAACTCCGGGTAGAATTTTGGATCATCTTTCAAGAAGAACTTTGAATTTAAAATATTTAAAAACTCTTGTTTTAGATGAAGCAGATAGGATGTTAGATATGGGTTTTAGAGAAGATGTTGAAAAAATAATTAGCCAATGCCCAAAACAAAGGCAGACATTATTATATTCTGCTACAATTTCTCCTGAGGTGGTTAGGTTGACAGAAAGATATATGAATAATCCTATTGAAGTTTCGGCTGAAATTTATGTGGATTCTTCAAAATTATCTCAAATATATTATGATGTTGAGGATGGTTTAAAATTTTCTTTATTGAAACATTTATTAGAAAATGAAAAATCAGGTTTAGTGATGGTTTTTTGTAATACTCGAAGAAATGTAGATTTTGTTGCTAATAATTTAAAAGCAATGAATGTTGAAAATCTTCCAATTCACGGGGGCTTTTCTCAGGAAAAAAGAAATAAGATTATGGGAGTATTTTATTCAAATAAAGTTAATATTCTTATTTGCACAGATGTTGCGGCAAGGGGGCTTGATATAAAAAATGTTACCCATATTTATAATTATGATATGCCGAATGAGTCTAAAGAATATGTTCATAGGATTGGTAGGACAGCAAGAGCTGGAGAAGAGGGTAAGGTTATTAATGTAATTACAAGTAGGGATTATGATAATTTTTCAAATGTTTTAAAGGATTATCCTGAATTTAATATTGCTCTTGAATCTACTCCGATTATTAAAAAAGTAGAATTAAAATGGATGCCTGAGAAGAGAGGATTTGGAAGGACTAATAATCGGTTTGGTGGAAGAAAAGAAGGTGGGAGAGTGTTAAATAGAGGTAGAAGGGATAACAGAAAAGTTGGAAGAAGGGATAGTAGAAGAGATTTTATAGGAGATAGGGGTAGAGATAATAGTAAAAGAAAGAGTTATGGTGGTGGAAGAGATAAT
>JAFCDM010000019.1 GCA_017609695.1 Candidatus Pacearchaeota archaeon
CCAACAACCAAAACATTATTAGATGTGAAAAACCATCTATAGTTTCTATAATCTTTCATAGGATTTAATTTTACAGCCATTAAAATATGAGAAAAAGCCGGTTTTTAAGGGTTTCTAATCTTTTCTAATAAAATATATACTATAAAACCTAAATATTTAAATACTTATAAGTGTGTATAAATAAGTATAAAATGAAAAAAAGGATAAACATAACAATAGATGAGAAATTAATAAAAGAGTTTCAAAAATTTTGTAAAAAAAGCGGAATGAAAATTTCTACTAGAATAGAACTTCTTATAAGAAAAGATATTAAAAAATAATAAAATGTTTTATAAAAATTTAGAACAAATTAAGCTAAAGGTTAGTGAAGAATTTAATATACTTAGAGAAAAATATGGAAATCTTTTAATAAAGTTTTATAAGGAAAAAATAAATGTAGAAGATTGGAATAGATTTATAACCAATGATTTTAATAAAGAAGAGATTTCTTTTATGTTTGGACTTAATATTAAAGAATATATCAAAAATATTTATGATTTAGAAATAGATGATATAGAGATAGATTTAGGAAAAGAATCTAAATTTTTACTAACTGGAAATTCTTCGAGATTATTAATTTCTCCATATAAGGCAGCGGTTTTAACTTGGATTTGTACAGATGGATATTTAGATATAGGAAGACGAGGATATTATATCACAATTAAAGATGAGGAAGAAGAATTATTATATCATTTTATCAAACTTATAAAAAAAGTTTATGGAGAAATTCATACAAGAATATCGAAAATTAAAAATAAAAATGCTTATGAAGCAGTAATTTGTTCTAAAAAAATAGTTTTAGATATTTTAACTTATATTCCATTGTCTTCTACAATGGAATGGAGTTTTCCAATTCAATTTTTAGATGATGAAGGAATAAAATCTGCTTTAAGAATTTTAACACAAACAGAAGGATGTATCTTTGAAACAAATAGGTTAAGAATGATAGAAATAACACTTGCAAATTTAGAAGCAATTACTCAGGCAAAATATCTTTTTGAAAAATTAGGGATACCAACTAAAAAGATAAGAAAGGATTTTTCTGGAGGATGGTTAAGATATAAACTTGGAATTTCAAGTAGAGATAATTTAGACAAATTTGGAGAGATAATAAGATTTATTCCAGGCTCTAAGAAACAGAATAAATTCAAAAAGATTATGAATGAATATAAGAAATATCACAAAGTGAATTGTGATGAGATAATAATAAATATAATTAAAAACAATCCTAATTTAGCAACTAAAGATATAATTAGGTTAGGAAAATTAGACAGAAGCACGGTTTCCAGAAACTTAAAAAAATTAAGGCATATTGAAAAGATTGATTATAAAAAAGATAGAGGAAATTTAAGGTTCTGGTTTGTTAAATATTAGCCCCATTTCTCAATAGCCAATCTCAATTCTGCATGAGTTTTAGCATATTTTTTTAAATTAATGCCTTTAATTGTTGCATTTAATGCTTGTTTTGCAGCTCTGGCTCCAGCACCTGTTCCATTTGGATGTGAATGAATTCCACCACCAAATTGCATAATTAAATCATTTCCAAAGTTTTTAACAAGTTTTGGGATATCTAGAGGGCATAATCCTCCAGAACTTACTGCAAGTACTGGCTTAATCTTTTCCCAGTCTTGTACTAATCTTTTTTTTGTAGATTTAATTTTTTTATCCTCAATTTCTTCAATTAATTCTTCAATATCCGAAAGATTTCCTTCTAATTTTCCAACACCAGTTCCAACATGTAATTGGTCAACTCCAATTAGTCTTGCAAAATCAGCTAAAACCATCATACTTATTCCATGCTTAGGATTTCTAGTCATCGCTGCATGTAGGGCACGGTGACAATGTATCGCAAGTTTAAAATCTGCTTCTCTTAATGTTTGTAATGAACTAAAACCAGCAGTTAGAAAATCAATCATAATATACTTCCCCCCCAAATCCTCAACTAACTGAGCCCGCTTCATCATTTCTTTTGTTTCTGCAGTAACATTTTCAATATAACCCTTTTTCATGCCTGTTTTTTCTTCAGCTTTATTACAATATTCTAAAGTTCTTGCTAATCTTTCTTCAAATTCATTAAATTTCTGGCCTGCTAAATTTTCATCTGCTTTAACTAAATCACAGCCTCCTAACCAAGATTCATAAGCAGATTTAGCATGTTCATAAGGATTTAAACCAAGTTTTGGTTTAATGATTGTTCCGATTAAGGGCCTATCCCTAATTTTTAACATCTTTCTTATACCTTCTATTCCAAATTTTGGACCCATAAATCCAGAAAGTATTTTTTTAGGAAAAGAAACATCCTCTAATCTAAGATTTTTTACTGCTTTCATTCCAAAAATATTCCCAGCAATACTTGACAATATGTTTGGGGCATTCCCTTCTTCAAAGAGTTCTTGAGGATATGCAATCTTAATCCAGTTGCCTTTTATCTCAAAAACTTTTGCCATCAATTTTTCAGCAGTTTTTGTTAATTCTAAATTAGTCCAAGTCCCAACACTGCTCTCTAAAGCAACTGTTGCAGCTGCTTTTTTCATAGGAACTCGATTAGGTTCAACCCTAAATAAACAAATCAAATCACTTGATTTTGGTTTATATTTCAAATTTACAAATTCTTGTGGTTTCATCATTTACCTCCTAAATGATGGGGCTCAAAAACCACAAAAACTTTTAGTTTTTGTGGCACCAAAAATCTTTGATTTTTTAGTGTTTTTAATTTTTGTTGTTTCATTTTTTATGGAAAATCTCTTTTAAATTAAGTACATGACCATTATTAAAAACTCCCTTTATATTATTTCTAATACCTAAGAGAAGAATAACACCAAGAAGTCCAAGTATTCCAACAACAATAAAAACAGGATTAAAGCCAAATTTAGTAACTGCCCATCCACCAATTGCAGCTGAAATTCCAGTTCCAAGACCTATAGAGGTAGCATCTAATCCCCATTCTGTTGCTTCTTTTCCTTTATCAATATGTCTTGTAAAAATTGCACACCAACCAGAAAGGCTCATAGCTAATCCAACACCATAAATTGCTTGTAAAATATAAACATGCCAAGGAAATTTACAGAAAATATATCCAAAAGGGATTAGTGATGCAATAAAAAGTCCAACTACAAGGAAAAAATAATCATCTTTTTCACCTTTATGACCATCAAGAATCATTCCAAAAGGAACTCTTAGAAGTGATTTGATTATCCAATAAATCGCTGAAGCAATACCAACCACAAAAACACTTCCCCCTTGAATATTATTAACAATAAAGATAGCAAAGATTGGAGTGATTAAACCCCAACCAGAAAAAAATATTAAATCACTTAATACTAAATATTTCACAACATTATTAATTTTTAGTTTCATTTTCTCTTTTTTATAATGTTATTAACAAGAAACTCTTTTTATATATTACTAATTCATGATTCGGAATAAATTTTATCTCTAATCTTTTAGATTTTAGTTTTTCATCCTTGCCCAAACTTCAGCTTTTATTCCTTGAGAATATAATTTCTTCCCTTTTCTATCTTTTGGGAAAGGCATTTTTCCACAGAAACCAGAATGAAATGTTTCAAAATCAGGAGATTCAAAACCAGAACAAGAGAAAATACGCCCCAGGGCACTAATCATATTATGATACATAGTAATTAACCCCTCTTTATATCGATATTGAACCCAACAATTTCCACCCCCACCACAAGAGATTAAGTTAAGTTCTAAAGGATTTATTTTAAGTTTAAAACCTATCCACGCTTCTGTTGGTCCATATAATCTTTCATCCATAATCTTTTTACTTTTTAAAACTATTTAAGCATTATTATTCTCAGGATTTATTCTCTTAATTTTTAATTTCATTTTCCACAACTTGTCTTCTCCCCTCTTTTATGGTGATATGCTTGGCATTCTGAGCATTTGCCATGTCTTGGGCAATCCCAAGTGCAGGGACAATTTTGATTTTCAATTTCTTCAGTCATTTTATTTTTAATAACTTAGCTCCTTTTTCAGATTAATTAAGAAATAAACACTTTTATATCTTACTTTTTTTAATATTTCTACTAAAAAGATAAAAAATAACACTTAACATAATAATAATCAAAAACAAAAAAATTGTTAAATAAAAATTTTGATTATATCTTGCTATTTCAATAACCCTATTTGTGTTTGATTTAAGCAAACTAGAAATAAAACTATCAAATACACTTCCGAACCCAAAGCCTATTAAACCAATGGAAAAAAGATTTCTTTTATAAAATATGAGAAATAAAGCAGAGATTAAAATAAAAAAAATTCCATAATGATAATGATGTATTGTTAATCCAGTAATATCCCTCAAAAATGAAAGATTTCCTTGCCTATAAAACAAGAAAACTCTTAATCTCCAAAATAGCAAGGCAATTAAAAAAAATAAAACAAAAATCATCAATTTCTTTTTATTATCCATTAAAAAGTTTGTAATAGGAGACTTATAAGAATTAAGATACTAGAAAACAATCAACAATCCATCCAAAACTCACAAGCCCTTTCATCTTTAATAATATAAGCCTCATCTGTAAAATACCAAAAAATTAAAGTTTTATCTTCTGGTTTACATTTTAACAATGTTTTATAATTATGTAAATTATATCCATGAAGTAAGATATAATCTGCAGGAGTATCATAAACTTCATCACAAACTTCTGAAATAGGGACTAAGGAATTCCTTGTAACAAAATAAACTTTACCTGTTTTTATTTTAGGATATGTTTCTTCTAAATAAATAATTACATCATTAGATGGAGAACTAATCATAATTTGATTATAAATTCCTCGATTTTTACAATCTTGAATAATAAAATCTACTAATTTTTTATCTTGTTCAAAATCTCCATGCGATTTTATTTCAATATTAATAGGTTTTTCTCCACCTATAATCTTCATAACATCTTCATATAATGGTATTTCAAATTCAAATTTACTATTTAATTCCTCATAAGTTAAATCAGGAGTGTTTACAAATTTCTTTGGAATCAAAAACCTATTATTTTCATGAAAAACTACTATTTTTCCATCTTTACTATATTGTATATCAAATTCTATAAATTGATATTTTGATTCATTTAATGCTTTTTTAAATGCATTAAGAGTGTTTTCTTCATAATCTAAACTTGCCCCCCTATGCGCCCCATATATTGTTTCTGCATCTACACTATTTATTTCAGGTACAAATAAGAACCCTAAGATTAAAGATGCCATAAGCATCAAGTTTAAAATTACAATCTTTTGGATAATTTTTTTATATTTTTTCATAGAATTCTATAGTCTTTATACTTTATAAACCTTGCTCTTTGTAACTATTTAAAAGGGACTACAATATACTTATTTCTTTAAAAACTTAATCTTCAAACCCTCTTTATCGTCGTCAATACTATATCCTAATCTTTTAATCTTTTCTCTAATTTCATCAGCTTTTTTCCAATCTTTATTCTGTCTGGCTTTTTCTCTTTCATCAGCTAATTTCCTAATATTATTAGGAATAATTATTTTTTCTTTCTTCAATAAATCTAAACCAAAAATTTCATCCATCTTTTTAATTGTCTGAACCTTTCCCACAACTTTTTTATCTCTTACAAATGCCCATAAAACTTGCAAAGCTTTTGGCATATCTAAATCATTATTAATTGCTTCTTCAAATTTTTTAAGATATTCTTTATTTACTTTTTTATCATCTTTAAAATTTCTAATAATATTTATTAATTTGTTATATGAATTTCTAGCATTAAACAAATTATTTAAAGAAAAATTAATTTGTTTTTTATAATGTCCAGTTAAAACAAGATATCTAAATGTCAGGGGTTCATACCCTTGGTTTTCTAAATCAGAAATTCTGGCAATACCTCCTTTACTTTTACTCATTTTTTCCCCTAATAATTTTAAAAAAGCTCCATGAATCCAGAATTTCACCCAAGGCTTTTTTCCAAATGCAGCCTCACTTTGAGCAATTTCATTTGTATGATGAACAGGAATATGGTCTTCACCACCAGTATGAATATCAAATTGTTCTCCAAGATATTTACTACTCATAGCACTACACTCAACATGCCAACCAGGAAAACCAATTCCCCAAGGGCTTTTCCATTCTTGTTGTCTTTTTCCAGGTTTTTCAGAAAATTTCCATAAAGCAAAATCAGTTTTATTTTTCTTTTCACAAATAGAAACCCTTTTACCTGCCTGTAGATTCTCTATTTTTAATTTTGCTAATTTTCCATAGTCTTTTAATTTAGAAGTATTAAAATAAATTCCATCACTTGTTTTATATGTAAATCCTTTTTTCTCTAATTTTTTTACTAAATCTATTTGTTCTTTAATATGTTTTGTTGCTTTACACCAAATCTCTGGTTCAGAGATGTTTAATTTTTTAAAATCTTGTTTAAAGATTTTTAAATAAAAATCTGCTATGTCTTGAGCTTTTTTCCCTTCTTTTTTTGCAGCCTTTTCTATTTTATCTTCTCCTTCATCAGAATCAGAAGTTAAATGTCCAACATCAGTAATATTCATTACTTGTTTTACATTATATCCATTATAAATTAAAACTCTTTTTAATATATCTGAAAAAATATATGTTCTTAGATTTCCAATGTGCTGATACCAATAAACCGTAGGACCACAACTATACATCCCAACAAATCCTTTTTTTATAGGCTTAAAAACTTCTTTTTTACGAGTTAGTGTATTGTATAATTTTAAAGTCATAATTAAACTAATAATTTACTATTTTTAATATTATTCTTTTTTATAATAGAATCTAAAAATTTTAAACCTCCCCAATGCTTGAGCACTTAGTTTGCCTATAAACATGCTTAAAATTGATATTAAGATTCTTTGTTTAACAAACAGCCGAAGTTGCACCAGAAATATGAACAACATCAACATAAAGGGTATGTGTTTGCTCCCCAGTTTCAGTTATTTCTTGGACTATTATCTTTAAAGTTGTTGCATCAACATTTTTTGGGATATCTAAAACCGCAATACTAACTGTTTTATCTCCTGGAGAAACAGTTCCTGTCCAATCTTCATCTATAATCCATTTTTGAACAGAGTTACTAGAAACTCCTTTTAAACTTTCAATACTTTTAATTTTTAATTCATATTCCATTGTTTCATCTGTTTTAATAATACAAGGAATTTGCCTCCGCCCCCCATCACCTAATTTTACTTCTTCACCTCCTTCACCCATACATTTAACACCATAATCATCAACATTAAATAAACTTTTAATTTCATTTTCAACCCCTTCTGTGATATCTTCTGTTATAACAATCCCAGAACACATTATTTTTCTAACCCAAAAAACCCCAAAAATCAACATAATAACTGCTAAAACAATTATAACAATTGTTCCAATCGACAATTCCATAGCTGCTTTTTTATTTCTCACCATCTTTTATCTTATATAAATTAATTAAGAGATGTTTTTAAATGTTTTGAGAAAATGGGGAAGGTGAGAGTCGAACTCACTACACATGCGTCTTCAGCGCATTGCTCTCCCGTTGAGCTACATCCCCATAAATTTGTAAATGAAATGCTATTTTTAAAGTTAATTATTTGTGTTTTAGAACCATTTTATGGTGTTTTTTTAATTCATATTTTTCAATGATTATTGCAATAATCATTAATCCAATACCAAAAAAACCTAAAAGTTTTGAAGTAGAATTAGTCCCAATAACTGCTCCAGTAATTCCTGCTTTTATTAATGAAGACGAAGCCATTATAAAACCTAAAATACCCAACATTAATCCAACCCCTTTAGTTTCCATTTTATATAATAAGAATCCTAAATTTTTAAACTTATTGATTTTAATCTTTATAATTTTAAAAAGATAAATAGGATTTAAATGACTAAACTAATAACATAAAATATAAGGAGTTGAAGTTGGGAACACACTTAAATGGGAATAAGATATAAAAAATTTATAAACAATAAAAAAATAAATGTGAGTGAGAAATAGGCCGCCTTTTGTTAATCGTCATAATTTTATGAATCGATTATATCAACATTCTACTACGCGGTTTAACCTGTAATTGGTTTCCCTTGCACCAACCAAGATGCTCGTTCCAGCAAATCCATCTCTTCAACGTTCCTCGCATGATTCACAACTCAAAGATGGCTGTGTCGTTTCTATACCAGAGCTTTGCTTCGCAACAAGCCACTGTCGTGGATAGTTCAACCTTTTTGGAAAAATCCATTGGGGTTGCTAAGAGAATTAACTCTTAACCCTTGGAAAATCCATTGGGGTTGCTAAGGGGAATCCCCTTAGGGTGGACAGACCTTCCTCAGAATTCGATTTCCATTAATTTTTGAAATCTGTTAATTTAATAACTGAACTCCGAAAGTTGACTATCTCACTCACATAAAAACACAGAAAAAAGAGTTTTTAAGGCTTTCTATCTGGAAATAAGGAAGAATATGCCTTTTCATCATTTTGGGTTCTTCTCTTATATCCTGCTGATAATCGTCTATGTTTTTCTGATAATCTTCTATGATGTTCAGTTTTTAATTTATGATACATTTTCCTCCATAGATAATATCTTGTTTTCTCTCCCTTAGATAATGGAAATTTCCCTTAGATAATGGAAATTGAGGATTAAACTCTTCTAAAATACTCCTTACTTCTTTTAAGCGCATAATAAAAGAAATTTTTTACATTTATAAAAATAATTAATATACAGAATATACTTTATACATAATCTCTAAGGATTCTAGAACTAAATTTTTTTTAAACATCTAAGAAGATCTTTTAGGCCCATTACTCTCACTTTTCCAAAAGATATTCCAGGGGGGATATATTCCACAAAAATTTTTTCAGGATCTTGTGGGAAGGGGCCTCCACAAACCTCCACATGTCCTCCACTATATAGATCATAAATAGAACCAATTAAGGCATTCCTTCTGTCTCCAGAGAAAGATTCGATAATTTTTTCAGATTTATTTACCATCTAATTTTAAAAAAAAGCCTTTATAAACTTTTTTGTTTTAGTTCTTCTTATAATTATGTTTTAGAATTTTTTATAGAATACAGGTAGAGAATAATAAACTATTTTGTCTTACTAAATTAATAATATTTGAGGCTTTTAGTAGTTGCATGCTGAATCCCTCGTTGCCTTGGAACTTACACATCAACTCTATCAACGTTGTCTTCTACAACGGCCTTAGTTGTTTCGTCTTGCGGTTGGCTTCGTGCTTAGATGCTTTCAGCACTTATCCATATGAAGCGTAGCTGCACAGCCTGCTCATAACAACTGTTACACCAGCGGCTTCCAATCCCGGTTCCTCTCGTACTACGGGATCGTTCCACTCAAACAACAACACACCTAATAGATATCATACAATCTGTCTCACGACGATCTTAACCCAGCTAACGATTCCTTTTAACATGTGAACTCCAGCACCCTTGGTCGCTTGTGCACGGCCAGGATAGGAAGAGCCGACAGCGGAGTAGCAAGCCTCGCCGTCAATATGAACTATCGGGCGAGACCACCCTGTTATCCTCGGGGTACCTTTTCTGTCACAATTGAGACCCATTAAAAGTCTTCAATGGTTCGCTAGGCCCATCTTTCAATTCTGCTTTCTGTACTTTTTAGAAAACAGTTAGACAAGCTTTTACCCTTACACTCTACTTCAGATTTCCGACCTGAATGAGCTTGTCTTTAGGCCCCTCCGATATCTTTTCAGAGGGGTGCCGCCCCAGCCAAACTGCCCGCCTGTTGATGTTCTTTAGAAAAGTAAGCAAACCTACAAAAGGTAAGTAGTATTACATATTGTGAGCCGCCTCGCCGAAACTACGCGTATTCTCCTACTTATTCTATGTACCAATTATAAATTTACAACAACAAGTTGCAGTAAAGGTCCACGAGG
>JAFCDM010000107.1 GCA_017609695.1 Candidatus Pacearchaeota archaeon
AATTAAAGGAAATAGCAAAACAACTCCTTCTTCTAATCCTCTTAACTTTACAGAAATTAGCCCATGCCGAATATAATCTCTTATTTCTATTTTTGAAGGTTTTATTACTTCCATTTTATCTTTAAAACTCCTTTTATAATTAAACCTATTAAAATACTGATATTTAGAGAATTTAAAGATTTATATTCTAGAATAAATATTAAAAAATAAAAAAATAAAAAACTTAAAAAAGAATTAATCTTCTTTCTTAACACTAACTGCTTTTGGACCTCTGTCCCCTTCTTCAACATCAAAAACAACTTCGTCATTTTCGTCTATAGGTCCACTTGTTATCCCAGATTCATGAACAAAATATTCTTTGCCATCTTCTCCAGCTATAAATCCAAATCCCTTTGTTCTATTGAAAAACTTAACTTTTCCTTTCATTTTATCCTCCTATAAATTTAATTCTATTATGTCAGAAATTAAAACCCCTTATTTTAGTAAGTGGTTGCAGTTACTTGCTTTTAATTTCTGATCATCCTAAAAACAAGTGCCTTTTACAAACCACACATTTTAGTGTGTGGTAGCACATTGTTTTTTTGATTTTCATATTTATGATAAGATAAGTATAAATCTCAAGAATTTAAAGCTTTTGGTTTAAATCATAACTAAAAAAGTTTATATAGCTCCTTTTTTATTTGATATTATGAATACTCTAAGCAGAACAATAACTGGAATCCTTGCAATCATTTTAGGATTAGTTTTAATAATCATTGGTTTTTTTACATTTATTGCCTTAATTTATGGGATTCCTATTTTTATTATTGGGATTTTCATTTTTTTTAATAAAAAAGAAGATAAGATTGAAGAAATAAAAACTAAATCTAAAAATGAAAGGGGGGGTAAAAAATAAAATGGAGGATATAATTGTTACAACTGGAAATGATATTCCTGGAAAAAAAATAACAAAAGTCTTTGGGGTTGTTAAAGGTAGCACAGTCAGAGCAAGAAATATTGGGAGAGATATTGGGGCAGGATTTAAAAATATTATTGGAGGAGAAGTTAAAACATATACAGAGATGACAAAAAATTCAAGAGAAGAAGCATTCAATAGAATGGTTAATGAAGCCTTGGATTTAAAAGCTAATGCAATTATCGGAGTAAGATTTACAACTTCAATGGTAATGACTGGAGCTTCTGAAATGCTTGCATATGGGACTGCAGTTAAGATTAGTTAATTGCATAAAATTTTAATTTGCCACAAACCTTTATAAATATATTTTTGATTATAAAATTATGAAAAAGAAAAAACAAAATAAAAAAGAGCCAGATTATCAAAACTTCTTTACACTAGGAATTATATTTGTAGGGGTAGGGGTAGTCTTTATGGCTTCTGTAAATGCAGGACTTGGGGGCGCATTTATTGGACTGGGAATATTATGGATGTTAATTGGAAGAAAAAAAGGAGGTAAAAAATGAAAAATAAAAACATATTTTATATATTTGGAATTTTACAAGCAATGGTATTTGGGTTAGTTATCTTTTTTATTTTACAAACAACAGGGATTGGAAAAGATACAGCAATTGTTCTTAGTATTTTATTCCCTATATTTACTGTAATTATAGAATACATGGTTTATTCAAAGAAATAAAGATTCTTTTTTAATTTTTAAAAATAGCGGGAGGTGGATTTGAACCACCGACCTCGAGGTTATGGGCCTCGCGAGCACTCCAGACTGCTCCACCCCGCTATGTTCTTTGCTATGTAATTATTAAGGCAATATGCTTTTAAATCTTACTATTATATTTTTTTCCAAATGATTTATAAACTTTCCTTGCCTTTTATAAAAATGAAAATTCTGGGGATTGATGAAGCAGGGAGAGGTCCAGTGATTGGCCCAATGATTGTTGCAGGAGTCATGATTGAAGATGGAAAAGAAAAAATGCTTGGAGAAGTTAAAGATTCAAAATTATTAAGACAGAAACAAAGGGTATGTTGTTTATCCAAAAGAAATCGATGAGGCACTTTTATCTTCTAATTTAAATTTAAATTGGCTAGAAGCCAATAAACAAGCAGAAATAATAAATAAATTAAAACCAAATGTAGCAATAATTGATTGTCCAAGCCCAAACATTTACAAATATAAAGAATATCTCAGAAATCTTTTAAATGATAAAAAAATTAAATTAATTGTTGAGCATAAAGCAGACATGAATTATCCAGTATGTTCTGCAGCCTCTATTTTAGCTAAAGTAAAAAGAGAGCAAGAAGTTAAAAAAATTAAAAAGAAATGTGGAGATATTGGCCCAGGTTATCCTGCACATCCTAAAACAAGAAAATTTGTTGCAGAAAACTGGGAAAAATATCCAGATATTTTTAGAAAAACCTGGAGCACATATAAAAAACTAACCCAACCAAAATTTCAAAAAAAGATTATGGATTATTAAAATAGTATGCAAGTCAGAATAATTATATTTATTAAGTGATTTATTCTTTAATAAAAATAGATAAGCAACAAGAAGAATTAAAAGAAAACAAAGACAAAATAAAAGAAAAAAAGAAAAAGCTGGATTCTAAAAAACAAACAACTTTATGGGATTAAGCTTTATATATATTTAAATCTGGAATATAATAATTTAAAAACAATATTTCTTTCTATTAATAATACAAAAAAATGCCGCACATAACAAAACTGGTGATGAAAGGTTTCAAAAGCTTTGCAAGAGAAACAAATATGCATTTAGATAAAAATATGAATGTAATTGTTGGTCCAAATGGTTCTGGGAAAAGCAATATAACAGACGCCTTATGTTTTGTTCTTGGAAGATTAAGTATAAAATCAATGAGGGCAGCAAAAGCTTCAAATCTAATTTTTGCAGGAAATAAACATTTCAAAAAAGCAAATGAAGCATATGTTGAAATAATTTTTGATAATTCAGATAAAGTTTTTGCATTAACTGAAAAGCAAATAAAAATAAAAAGGATTTTAAAGAAAAATGGGCAAAGTGTCTATAAAATCAATAATGAGACTAAAACAAGACAGGAAGTTCTTGAACTTTTAGGGCAAGCAGGGATTGACCCCCATGGGTTTAATTTAGTTCTTCAAGGAGAAATAGAAAGATTAGTTAAAATGCCTGCAGATGATAGAAGGAAAATTATTGAAGAAACTGCTGGAATTTCTGTTTATGAAATGAGGAAAAACAAATCTTTAAAAGAACTTGATAAAACAAACGAAAGATTAAAACAAATAAATGCTGTTTTAAAAGAAAGAACAAATTACCTAAGAAATCTTGAAAATGAAAGAGAGCAAGCATTAAGATTCAAAAAATTAGAGGAAACAGTAAAAAAATGCAAAGCCTCTATCATAAACAAAAATATCCAAGAAAGGAAAAAAGAATTAAATGAAATTAATAAAAAGATTGAGTTAAAAACAAAAGAGATTAATAAAAAACAAGAAATAATAAATAAAACTCAGGCGGAAATAAATTCACTTAATGAAACAATAAAGAATATTTCTACAACAATTCAAAAATCTTCAGGATTAGAACAGGATAGTTTAATAGATGAAATCTCATTTCTTAAGCAAGAAATAGCAGGAATGACTGCAAGAAAAGAGAATTTTGAAAATAGAGAGAAGAAATCAAACACTTAAAGAATCAATTAAAACTTTAGAAAGAGAGATAACAGATATGACTAAAGAAAAAGGGAAAAATAGAAAAAAAGATTTAGAGGAAAAGAAAAATAAACTTGAAGAACTTGATGAATTAAAGAGAAAATCTTATTTATTAAAATCAAATACTGGTTTCATTAGCCAACAAATAGAAGACAAAAAGAAACAAATTCAAAGAACAAAAAATGAGTCTAATTTTATATTAAACCAGATTGAACATTTAGAATCTGAAATAAAAATAAATGAAGATTTAGAATAAAAGCAATCCAAAATCAAAAGATTAAAGAAGCAGAAAAAATAAAATTAGAAGTTTCTAAATTAGATATCTGCCCACTTTGTAAGACTAAGATTACCCCCCAACATATTGATGAAGTAATGAATAAATCAAATTTAGACATCTCAAATTCAGACAAAAATATAATTAAATTAGAGAATTTAATTAGAGAATTTAAACAAGAAATAGAAAAATTAAAGCAAAAGGTTTCTAAACAAGTTAGTGAAATAAAAACAAGAGAAGTAGATATAATTAAAATACAAACAATAGAAGATAATAAATTAAAACTTAAAAGAGAGAATAATCAAATTAATATTTTTGAAACAGAACTTAAAAATTTAGAGATTAAAAAAAAGGACTTAGAAAATAAATTATCAAAAATCAAATTAAGTGAAGAACAATATGAGAATCTAAGATTAGAAGTTAATGAACTCCAAAGGAGTGAGGAAAAAAATTTAGGTTTTGAGATAAGCTCAAAACAAAGAGAATTAGAAAGAGTCAAGCTTGCAATTAAACAAATTTTTAGAGATAAAGAATCTATAAATGAAGATTTAAAAGATATGAATGAGGATTTAGAAGAAAAACAATCTTTAGCAGAAGAAAAAGAAGAACAATTAGAAATTTTAAAAAAGAAATATGAAAAAATGTTTAAGGAAAAAAATAATTTACAGGATAAAACAAGAATGTTTGAAACTAATCTAATGAAACAACAAAATGAAAAAAGAATCTTTGAGCAAGACATTAATAATTTTAACATAACTAAAGCTCAAATTAGTGCTAAAGAAGAAACAATTAAACAAGAACTAGAAGAATTTGAGGGGATTGAATTTATTAATCTTCCTGTAGAAAAATTAAAAGAAAAATTAAACAAATCAACAGAGACATTATCAAGGATTGGAAATGTAAATTTAAGGGCATTAGAAGTTTATGCAGATGTAAAAGCAGATTATGAAAAAATAAGGGAAAAAGTAGAACAATTAGAAAAGGAAAAAGAAGAAGTGCTTAAAATTATGGCCCAGATTGACAGAAAAAAGAAAAAAACATTTTTACACACATTAAATAATATAAATGAATTATTTTCAAGAAATTTTAGTCAGTTAAGTACAAAAGGAATAGTTTTTTTAGAACCACAAAATAAAAAAGAAATCTTTGATGCAGGACTTGATATTGTTGTGAAGGTAGGAACTGGGAAATATTTTGATGTTACATCTCTCTCTGGAGGAGAACAATGTCTTGTGGCCCTTTCTTTGATATTTGCAATACAAGAATATAAGCCATATTGTTTTTATATTTTTGATGAAATTGATGCAGCATTAGATAAAAGAAATTCAGAAAAACTTGCTTATCTTTTAAAAAAATACATAAAAGAAGGACAATATAATAATCACCCATAATGATGCATTAATCTCAGAGTCTTCTAATATATTATATGGCGTAAGTATGCAAGAAGGAGTTTCTAAGATTTTAAGTTTGGAAGTTTGAGAATTACTAAAAATCTTATATCCTTATTGTTCAAATTAATTCTTTTTATTATTTGGAATCGAGATAACTAGGAGTTAGTACAGGCCCTATAGTTTCTAAAAATGATTTGTATCCATCAGTTCTCTTATCTTTTTCTTTAGGATTTATTTCCGCCATTTTATTCTTTTCCTTATCTTTAAATATTCTGAAGATTTTTCAACAGAATAAATCCCCCCAAGATAAATCCCAATCAATCCACCTAAAACAAAAGTAATATTCCTAACCTGACTTCTTTTATAATCTCTAACATCAGCAGGATATTCTGGACTTTCTTCTATTTCTGTAAGGTCTTGTTGTGTAGTTTGAATAGCTCTTTCTAAAGAACCCTCTCCTCTTTTTAAATCTTCTAACTTCCCAATAAAA
>JAFCDM010000020.1 GCA_017609695.1 Candidatus Pacearchaeota archaeon
GGGTATATTCTTTACTTCCCTCTTCTCTTACCAGCCCTTACAGAAGGGCGGTTCTTATTTGTTGGAGATTTTTTCCTCAATCCTCTAGATTTTTTTCCTGCAGAAGTTAATCCCCTTAAAGCTCTATTTTTATTTTTAGATTTTGTTACCCATTTTGTTTTTTTATTATTTTTAATTTCAGCTCTATGGGGGTCCATAAGAATTACTTCATAAAAATAATATTTCCCATCTTTACCAATATTATAGCTATTTAGAACTTCTAAATTAAAAAATTTTCTTTGAACTCTTTGTTCAGCAACCCATTTGTAACTCATTTTAACTATTTTTTTATTTGTTAAATTTTTTATTTTTCTTCCTTTAACTGGTTTTTTTCTTTTTCTTCCCCCCCTTTTAATCCTAATCCTAACTATAACAAATCCTTTTTTTGCTTTATATCCAAGAGCATGAGCCCTATCTAATCTTAAAGGTTTATCTACTTTTACAATAGTATTTCCTTTTCTCCACTTAATAATTCTTTCTCTAAGTGTCTTTATGTCTGGCTTTTTCCATGCCTGCCTTAGATAATGGGATAGTCCTTTTGTCATTTTATATTTGTGTTATTTAATTTTAATGAGCCTGTTAAGGCGATTTGTTTTTGGTTTACCTTTTTTCAGAAAAGGTATTCTTTGTTCAAACTTTCTTTTTAAAGAAAGTTTGGATGAGCCTGCTCGGATTTGAACCGAGGACCTCTGCCTTATCAGAGCAGCGTTCTAACCAGGCTGAACTACAGGCTCATAGGAATTAGAATTTTATAGGGTTTATAAGGGTTTTTGTTTTACTCTGCCTGTAATTCCAAGGTTAAATGCCCTTTATCTAATTCATAACTTATTATTGGAAGATTCACATTCAAGATTTTTGAATAAACTTTATCTTTTGATAATGCTTTTATCTCTATTGAGTTTTCTAATTGATTAATCAAGATATCTCCAACATCTTTTACTCCTGGAACAGTAAGCTCATAGACTAATTTTCCAGCTAATCTTTTCATAGATGTTTTTGGTTCTTTTCTTGGCAATTTAGCAAATTTTTCTGCTTTTTGTTTAGAAATTTCTGGGGTTATATTTTTAGGTTGAGAAGAATCTTGTTGTGTTTGTTTTTTTTGAGGAAAAATCTTTTTTCCATTTACAAAAAATTGAATATGCATATTTTGATTAGGTTTACCTTGATTTTGATTAAACTCTTTTGGGATTTCTTTCATTTTTCTCTCTATCATCTTCATAGCTTGATTAAGCATTTTATCAATCATTGAACCTCCAAAATTAATTCCTCTCTGTTCTTCTATAAAATCTGTTTTACCTAAAAAACCGAAATCATCCCCATCATATTCAGATTTAAGATTCTTACCACAAAAAGGACAAAAATCATAACTTTTGTCTATTTTATTATTACATTTAGAACATTTTTTTTTGAACATTTTAATATATAGAAGCTTTTATTTATATAGTTATTGAATAATGGTTTTTAAGGTTTTTGTTTGTTTTTTATAAACAAAAGATTATCTTTTTATACACAAATGTTTAAAAACAATAAATTTATCATATTTTTACCTTAGAAAAATAGAGTCCTGGGATAATTAACAAAATGAAAGAAAATTATACCCCTCCAACAAGAAAGCAAGTAGTTGCTGAAATATTAAGGCATAGTGCTGAAAAAGATTCACTTAAAAAAGCAGGAAAAGAAGCAAAAGATTTTTTATTTAACAGTGTAAGGGAGTTTGTGGTTTTTAATGCTATCCCATATTACATTCCAACATATTTCAGAAAGACAAGAAATCTTAAATCAACAAATAAACCAGATAAGGTGTTAAATGGAAAAAGGGTAGGGGCAGATGTGGGTCTTTTTTTAGGATGCTTTGGAATCGGAGCACAAACAGCAGGATATGGTTATTTATTTTTAACTCAGGGGAATCTAAAACCACTAATCCCTTTTGTAGCCTTAAATCTTGCATCTGGAGGGTATGAATTAGGAAGAAAATTATTTAAAGATGCAGAAAAAAGATTAATAACAAGGACAAAATTAGAAGAAATAGCTTTGGACTCAAAAAACCTCTTTAGCCCAGAGGACACAGGGTTTGAATTAGATTACTTAGACTTAGGATTAGATGACACAGGGGTAGGATTAGATTGCCCAGAGTTAGGATTAGATTCTTTTGATGATTCAGAAAACAGGATTAGCCCTTAAATTTTATAAGTTAAAAAGCTTTTAAACTCAAAACCAAAAGCTTTTTAAAATAGGAGTTTTAATATATATAATTCTTAATATATGATAGAAGGGGAAAATGGAACGAGAAGAACTAATAAAAAAATATAACATAGACATCGACAAGCTTGAAAAAGAGCAGTTAAAGTTAGCAAAAGAACTAGAAATTAAGGACAAAATAGATTTTTCTTTAGCAGATAAGTTTGGGGCTATTAAAAATAGTTTTATTCAAAATAAATTGCTTTGCTGTATTATTGTCTGCAATAAAGATTATGAAATAATTGATAGAGCTTATTCATTTGGTAAAATCAGGTTCCCCTATCTTGCAGGATTTAGAGCTTATAGGGAATTACCCCTCATGATTGAAGCCTTTGAAAAACTTAATGAAAAACCAGATGTTATTTTAGTTCCAGCTCAAGGAATAATGCATCAAAGATTAGGATTAGCAAGTCATTTTAGTTTATCAGTGGGAACCCCAGTTATTGGGGTTGCTAATTCAATTATCGATTGCAAAATCAAAGGAGAAGATATTTTAAAAAAAGAAAAGAAAGTAGGAAAAATTTTAGTAAGTAAACAAGGAAGTAATCCCATGTATATTAGTCCAGGAAACTTAATAACCATAAAAACAAGCGAAGAAATATGCAAAAATCTTATTAATCCACCACATAAAAAACCAGAGCCTTTACACTTAGCTGCGAAATATACCAGAGAAGTTGAAAAAGAGTTAGGATAGAAATCTTTTTAAATTACTTATTCTATTAATTATAAAAGGAGGATGAACAAATGAAAAAACTTAATTCATATTTAATAATTTTATTAGGAATCTTATTGATTTTACCTTTAATCGGGGTTACTCAATTAGGAAGCATAACTAATGGAGCTCTTGCATGGATTATCGCAATAGTTGTTTTAATAATTGGTATATTGCAATTAACTAATAAAAAATAATTTTAATTTTTTAATTTTTATTTAAATTTTCTTCTTATAAATAATTCATGAGGTCCTTCTAATATTGGAAATCTAATTTTTCTTGGAAAAAGACTCTCAATAGCTTTTCTTGAATCCAGTTTTTTAGTTTTTCTTACCTCTTTAATAAATGGAATCATTGTTAGACTAACTATTAATCTTGCAAAACCAGAAATTAAGAAGATAAATAATAAAACATCCATAAAATTAATTGTTAGTGTTTTTACTAAAATCGCCCCCAATCCAGCACCTAAAAAAATCCCAATCCCAGTTAGTAAATTATAATAGGAAACAGCCAAGGCTCTTTTTTCAGGTTTTACAGAATCATAAACAAAATTTCCCCCAGCTAAATTAAATCCAGCAATAGCAACTCCTTTAACTAAAGAAGGACATAATATTAAAAAAATAGGAGAACCAGAAATCAACCATAAAACTGGGTAAATCGGAAGTAGTATTGCAGTTATTTTTAGAACATTATAATTACCATATTTATCAGCAAATTTCCCCCACCATTTAATTATAAATATCCCAAATAAAGTATGGGCAAGAACAACCGCCATAAAAGTTATATAATTAAATCCAAGATTCCTTAACATATAGACTGCAAAAAGAGGGGTTGCAATATGTGCTGCAAATTCCATTAAAGCTCTAAAAATAGAAAATTTACCAAAATTATTTGAAGGGGCTTTTTTTATAAATTGGAAGAAGCTAAAATAAGATTTCTTTTTTATTCTTAATCTTGGTTCATAAGATTTTTTAAAATAATAACAACAGATTAATCTTGAAATTAGAGCTAAAGAAAACAAAATCATAAATCCAATCATTATCCAATTATTTTTCTTGAAAAAATCTAAGAAAAAAGCAGCGAGGATTGTGAATATTAAGGTTATTATCCCTAATACATAATTTCTTTTTGAAAACCATTTTCCCCTATATCCTTCATCAACTACATCTCCCATCCAAGAGAACCAAGCAGGATATGCAATATTAGCAACTAAGATATAAATTGAAAAAAAGATTAAAAGCAATAATGGAAGGGATGAGACCCAGATTCCCTTGTAAAATAAAAAAGCAATAATAATTAAAGAAGCCCAGACTATAGAACTTAGAATAACTGAATTAATTAATATTTTTTTCCTTGAATGATTCTCAAGTAATCGAGAGCTTTGCCATTGACTTATTGGTCCTAATAATCCAGTTATTGCGCTTAGCATTGCAATCATAGAATTACTTGAATTAATTGCAATTGCAAATGGAGCAACATAAGAATCTCCTAATGAATTTCTAATGCTTGCGAAGATTCCTTCTTTTATACTAAACCTTCTTGTCTTATGTTTCAATTCTTTAAGTTTTCTATTCTCTTTTTTCTTTTTCATTTTATTCTTCCAACCTCCTTGAATATCTTAATTTTCCCACAACAATAAAGATTAGTGCAACAAGCATTATTATCAAGGAGTAATAAGCAAGATAGGATATATTCAAAACATTTTCTTGTTCTTGTATCACAAAAGTGCTTATTGGGGATGTTATCTCTTTTTTGATTATATCTTCTTGTTCAACTAAGTTTATAAAACTAAAGAGAATTAACAAAGAAACAACAATTAAAGAAACATACATTACTGCAGAGTATTTTTCACTATTAAATATTGTTTTTCTTCTTATTTCCATTTTTCATTATATTTCTATAAATCTTTGAGCTGAGTTGATGAATAGCTTAATCTCTAAAGTTCATAGCTGTTAATTTTTTTGATTATTAGTTTTAGATTTTCCTCCTTTTTTTGAAGTTTGTTTTTTTATTTCTTCAGTATCTAAATCAATAGCTAAAAAATCTCCTTCATTAAGATTAAATCTATCAATTGTATCTTTTGGAATAGTTATGACATAAGAATTACCAACTTTTCTTAGTTTAACATCAAATTTTCTTTTAGACATTTTTTTATTTTTTCAGTTTTGTGTGTAAATGTATATACAAAACATATCTAAAAGATATACATACTATTTAAAGGTTTTTGTGAGAATTTAAAAGAAGAAGATTGGAAATACTAACAAAAAATTTATAAACTATAGTTCCCATAGCATCTATAGATATAAAATGGATATAACAACAATTCAATTAAGTAAAGAAACAAAAGATAAAATAAGTTCTTTTGGGATAAAAGGAGAAAGTTATGAAGATATTCTTAAAAGGGTTTATTTATTAGCTGTTAAAGAGCAATTAAGAGAATTTTTAATGTCTGAGGAAGGATTTATTCCTATTGAAGAAGCCATAAAAGAGGCAGAAAAACTATGGCCAAAGTAAGCATTGCCAAAAACTTAAAAAATGAAATTCTAAAAAAATTTAAGGAAGAATCTAGAATAATCTTTAAACAAATGCATTCTCTAGAAAATAATCCTCAGAAAGGTAAAATTTTAGGAAATGTTGGAGGAATTGTTATTAAAGAACTTAAATACAAATCTTTTAGATTTTATTTTATTACTGATGGTTATAAACTTAAATTACTTGATAAGCACGATTTAATAGATATATTAATGAGATTTGTTAGAATGTCTGATAAAAAACATCAACAAGAAACTATTAATGAGATTAGAAATATTTTAGCAAAATTTGGTCCTGAAGGATTTGATAATTAGATTTACTTAAATGCGCCTTGCGAGAATCGAACCCGCGACTTAACCTTGGGAAGGTTACGTACTGCCACTATACTAAAGGCGCTTGTATATTCCAAAACAACAATTAATTTAAAGATTGTTGTAATAAAAAATTATGGTAAAATCATTAATTTATTGGGACCATGTAGTTTGGGATAAAAAGGAATGGAAAGAGAAATTAATTTGTCCAAGAGAGTTCCATAATGCAAAAGTTTTATCTGATTCTCCAGTAACAAGTTATGCAGAATTATCTTTAGAAGATTCTGATTATGAACTTATAAAATCATATTATTTTGCAATTTTACACAATGCCCCAAATAAGATAATAGATAGTATTAGACAACAGGTAATAGGTAAACTTAAATATAATAACATAGTTGATGATATAATACTCATACAAGGAGAAAGTAAAAAAACTGCATTTTATAGAATAAGCACACCAGAAGATATTCAAATTTTTAGATTAGATGTTTTAAACAAACCTAATGCATGGATTAGAGATAAAACTCTGCATCAAAAAGGCCCTGAAGCTATTGGAAATCTAATCAGAAAGTTAGAGGCTGGAGATTTTAGTTAGTTTTTTATATTCTTTTTTTATAATATTCTTATGGTAAACAAAAAATTTTATATTACAACCCCCATATATTATCCTAATGATATCCCTCATGTGGGGCACGCATACACAACTATAGCAGCAGATATCTTAAGTCGATGGTTTAGGATTAGAGGTTATGATGTTTTCTTTTTAACTGGGACAGATGATCATGGAAAGAAAATAGCTTTAGCTGCTGAAAAAGCCGGAAAAAGCCCTAAAAAATTTACAGATTCCTTAATACCTAAATTTAAGGAAGCTTGGAAAAAATTAAATATTAAATATGATAGATTTATCAGGACCACTGATAAAGATCATGAAAAAATTGTTCAAGAAATATTGCAAAAAACTTATGATAAAGGAGATATTTATAAGGGAGAATATGAGGGTTATTATTGCATTGGATGTGAAGCATATTATACTGAAAAAGATTTAGAAAATGGATGTTGTCCAATACATAAAACAAAAATAGAAAAATTAAAAGAAGAGACTTATTTCTTTAAACTTTCTAAATATCAGAAAGCCCTTTTGGATTTCTATAAAAAAAATCCGGATTTTATTTCTCCTAAAAATAGGAGACAAGAGATAATTAATCGAGTTAAAGAAGGATTGAATGATTTGTCAATCTCAAGAACAAGTTTTAATTGGGGGATTCCCCTACCATTCGATAAAAAACATATCTGTTATGTTTGGCAAGACGCTTTGTATAATTATTACTCTGCAACAAGACAAAAAGGAAAAGAAAAATACTGGCCTACTAATATTCATTTAATTGGAAAAGATATTTTGTGGTTTCATAGTGTTTATTGGCCTGCTTTTTTAATCTCTGCTGGAATATCTTTACCAAATTGTGTCTTCGCACATGGATGGTGGACTTTTGATAAGGAAAAAATTTCAAAATCAAGGGGAAAAGTAATTAATGTTGATGAATTAGTGGCCATTGCAGGAGTTGATTCTGCTCGTTATTTTTTATTTAGAGAAGGGGTTTTTGGCGAAGATTCTGATTTCTCAGAAAAAATCCTCATAGAAAGACATAACAATGAATTAGCAAATAAATTAGGGAATTTAGTTTCAAGAGTTACAAATCTTGCTGAGAAAAATCAAATACAAAAAACAACCAATAACTTATTAAAAAAATTAAAATTAAAACAAATTGAAAAACTTATTAAAAATTATGAATTAGATAAGGCTCTTAATTTAATTTTTGAGTTTATTGACATATGCAATGAATATGTGCAAAATAAAAAACCCTGGGAAACAAAAGATAAAAAAGTTCTTTATGAGCTTGTAGATAGTATCAAAGCCATCGCAATATTACTTTGGCCTTTTATTCCAGAAACAAGTGAGAAGATTGCAAAACAAATTGGTTTTAAAATCAAATTTGATGAAATAAAAAAACCAATCCCTGCAAACAAGATTAAAAAATCAGAGATTTTGTTTAAGAAGATTTGAGAATTATCTAACTGATGTTTTCTTATTCGCATTTGAGCGAACAATTTTTATATGGTCTGGGATACTATGCCCCAAACGTATACTTCTTCCTTTAAAATCTTGGTTTGGAGAAATATCAATTTCTAAATCATCTATCTGTTTTTCAAAACCT
>JAFCDM010000021.1 GCA_017609695.1 Candidatus Pacearchaeota archaeon
TAATAGGGCTGTTGATTGTATTGACCAAAATGATGAAGAAGATTGTCTTAATACAGATAAAAGAGATTGTTATTGGTTGCTTGGAGCTGTATTTACTGGTTCTGCAACAAGTGGTGTAAGTGCTGCTTCAAATTCTGGTTCTGATTCTAATGTTTTTGGGGGTGGAAGCACAGGAGGATTTTCAGGAGGTGTGACAGGAAATGCTGTTGCCCCTATAACTGGTTATGCTACTAAAGAAGAAGCATCTGGAATTCAGTTTGGAGGAGGTATTTGCTTACCTAATGTTCCGATTGGATTAAAATTCTGGAATAATGGAGATGCACAACCTGTTTGTGCATTAGGAAATTCTGTTTGTGTTGTTGAATATGAAAAAGGTTTAGTTAGTAAAGAAAAATGTGTTAACAATTGTGAATGTTTAGAAATGAGTTATGCTCAAAAAATGAATGAAGTTTGCACTTCTATTGGAGATTGTGGGGCTTATGTAAATATTGCAGGAAGATTTACAGATGATGGTGCAGAATACAAAATCCATGGAGCTAAAATGACAATTAGTAAAGGGATTATAAATGAAGTAAGAAGTAGAGCAAGGGGTTGAATAAAAAAAGAGAAGAAGTATTAATGGATATTTTAAAAAACTATTGCTGGTCTTGAAGTTTTAAACTTGGTTGTGTTTATGTTTGCTTTTTGTGTTGTTTTAAATTTTAAGATTTCCTTGTTTGATTATTAAAAAACTGTGATTATTTTGGAAATCCACGATTCTCTATTAATGTATTCAAACTTTGCATAATAAAATAGCTTTGAACATCCTTTTGAACTTGTTCTTCAACAGTAGGATAATACACTCCTGCTCCAGGTTTAGGATTTGCAGATTCACAACCTAAAACTCCTACTAAAGCACTTCCAGTCAAAACTGTATTCCTTAAAGTTTTCTTCATATTTATTTTCATAAAAATAATAAAGCTTGGGACTTTATAAACTTTTCGTATCTCTTAAGTGGTTACTTTTTGAAGGGGTTGTGAATTATAATAATTTAATGGATTTTTTATTTTCAAAAAATATTCAACAACAAATTTATAAACATCTTTAATCTAAATTAAGTATGGAAAAAAAGAGAAGAAGTATCTAATTATTCTAAATGATTAAATAGTCTAAAACATATTTCATTTTATGAAAATTGCAATACATTCGCCAAGAGTTTCTTATTATTACGGGGGAGCTGAAAGGTATATTTTAAATATGAGTTTAGCACTTCAAAAAATCAATAAAGATATCTCTTTAATAACTTATAATGCCCCTAAAAAAACAAAGTGGTTTAAAGAATTTCAACAAAAATTTAAAGGAAAAATTGTTCTTTTGGATTCTAATGAAATAAATCAAAAATTTAATCTTTTTAGGTATGCAAACAAATCTTCTTTATGGGATTTAGAATCCAAATTATTTTCTAAAGCAAGTAAAGATTATTATAAAAATAATAAATTTGATTTAATTAGCATACATTATACTACAGACTGTTTTGGGATTTCTAAAAAAAGTAAGGTTTGTCTTCATTTACATGGAGTTCCAAAGAAAATAAGAAAAAAAGATTCTCAAGCATTAGAAATTCCTTTTAAGATTATTGCAGTATCAAAATATGTTTTAAATAAATGGAGTAATGCAATAAATAAGAGGGGAGGGGTTAGTGTTATCTTAAATGGAATAAATATTCTAAAAATAAAACAACTTAAGAAAAATAATGATATTATTTTTTTTGGTAGACTTATAAAAATAAAAGGAGTAGATATATTAATAAAATCTATTAAAGAGATCCATAATCATTTTAAGAATATTAAAATTATAATAGTTGGAGAAGGTCCAGAAAAAAATAATTTGGAGAAATTAGCAAGAAAATTAGGTTTGTATAAAAATATAAGATTTTTTGGGCATGTTGAAGATGTTAAACTTCATAATTTAATTAAAAAATCTAAAATCTGTGTTTTTCCTTCTTATGCCCGGGAGGGGGTAATGACAACTCTCCTTGAAGCTGCCCTTTTTAAATCAACCATATTAGCCTCTGATTCTTGTAGTAATAGAGAATTTATTAGAAATAAATACAATGGAATTTTTTTTAAGCCAAAAAATATAAAAAATCTATCAAAAAAAATAGAATTATTATTATCAAATCAAAAGCTACGAAATAATCTAGCTAAAAACTGTAGAAAAACTGTAGAGAAATGGACATGGAAAAATCAAGCAAAAAAGATTTTCAATGTGTATAAAAAATAATCATTTTTTAGAATAACACCATATCTTAGCAGGATCTTTTTCAAATGAATATTTAAATAAAAATTTCTCAATTTTTCGGATTATTTCATAAATATAAAATAATATTTTTGTTTTTTTATCTTGTTTGTTAATATATTCTTTATTTATTTTAAGTTTTGATAGTCTTCTAATTTTTTTAAATTTAGGATAAGATTTTTCTAAATTTTTTAAATCGTAATATACTCTTTTATAAACGCGATAATGATAGGATAAGGAAGTAAATGGTTTGTAATAAACAATCGCATCATATCTATTACGAATGCTATCTTTTCCATATTTATATAAAATATTATCTGATAAAAAAGTATCATCTCCTACAACTCCTGATTTTTTTGAAGGTTTTGCCCAAACTAATTTAGATCTTAATGCAAACATCCTCCCATGAAAAAATATTTTTGATTGAAGTTCGTGATTATAGTTTGTGTTTTTGTATTGAGGGTCAAACAAGGCATAATGATGATATTTTTCTACATCATATTTACTTTTTTCCCAAGAAGAGTGCCTTGATCTTATATTTAATACTTTAGACATTAATTTTTTCCATAAATTCTTACCAACATATTTTTTTGCAATAGGGAAGGATCCAACAACCATTATCTTTTTATGTTTGTCTAATTCAAATATTAATTTTTTAATAGAACCCCTTTTAATTTCTATATCTGAATCTAAAAAGATAATATGATCCTTTTCTGAATGAATATTTTTAATTATTTTTTCTTGAGCATTTAATTTTCCCTTTTTACTTTTTAAAATTTTAATATTAAGTTTAAAGTATTTTTGTTGTAAACTTAGAGTTATTTTTTCACTATTATCTGTGCACCCGTTTAAACATAAAAAAGTTATAATATTCCTATTTAAGGATAAAGAATCTTTATATAAAGATTTTATGCATTTTTCTAAATAATTCTCTTCATTATATACTGGAATTGCAAAATATAAATTATTTTTCATTCTTTATAATCAACACTATAAGGGGGCAAAGAAAAATATCTCTCTTGAAGATTCTCTTTTAATGTTTGGGCAATAATTTTTGGTCTTAGATCTATCTTATCTAATTTTTCTATGTCAACCCATAAAGCTTCTTTAATCTTTCCATTATCGTCTATTTGAATATTAATTCTGTTATCATTTATTGGTTCTGCTAAGAAAAAAATGATTATTGATCTTTTTGTCCAATCCTTTTTATATATGTATTCATTTATATGGATTAATCTCTTTATTCTTACCTTTATGCCTGTTTCTTCAAAAGTTTCCCTAACCGCCCCTTCTTTGAGGGTTTCACCAAACTTTAATCCCCCTCCTGGAAAAAGAAAAAATTCTTTATCTTCATATTGTGATCTAACAAGTAAAACTTTATTTTCCTTTATTGTTATTGTTGCAGGCCTTATGCTAATTTTTTCTTCCATTTTATGTTAGGTAATCTATTATTTATTAAATTCTTTTTTAACAAACTTACTTAATTGATCAAGATCTCCTTGAAAGTAATAAATAGGGATTGTTTTAGTTAACCTTTTTATAGCATTAACCCTTTTTAAAGACAACTCTTCGTTGTCAATAGATTGAAGAGGATATTTGAAATTACCAATAAACTTGGTATCTCCTCTAATTCTCCTGGTTAATTCCTTATTCAACTGCCAGAATGCGTCAATTTGATTTAATTTATAATATATTGGATCTTTTAATCCATGATCTAAATGTGGAAGGACCATCATGGAAATATGAGGTCGCAAGTAGGAACTTTTCTTAATCCTTTGAAATTCTTTTTGAGATCCAACTTTTTGTCGCAGAACTTCTTTTCTTAATGCAATACTTTTAGAACCACCATAGAGTATTTGTTCATTTAAGTTCAAGAGAGTTTTTTCATCTGAAAAAAATTCGAAACCATTTGCAGTAAGTTCTAATGCAGAACTTGTTTTTCCTAAATTTGTGGCACCCCCAAAAAATACTATAGCTTGGTTTTCTTTTTGGACAGAAGAGGAGTTTAGTGAATATACTCCAAGTTTTTCTTGTCGTGCTCTTTCTAAAAAATAGTCACAAGCAGAAACAAGCCCTCTATGGTCATTTGTTTGAGGAATAATAATCTGTGGATATTTTAATATTACTGGTTTATTACAGGCCTTTTCTTCTACAAATATATCTGGAATTTTGGTGTAATCAATTTGTGCCCCAGGCATATAATGAAATGTAAAACTATCATTTGCTATCTCTACTATTTTTAAAGGGGTAGTTATAATCTTTCCAGTAACTCCTGCCGAGCTAATTATTATGTGCCTCATAATCTTTTATGAAAAAAATAATATATAAATCTTCCTATTTGTAACCACTTTTAAGATACGATAGATTTAAAAAGATTTGATTCATTGTAAAAATTATTAAAAAATCTTTTTAACTAAAGTTTTATTAATGATAAAATATTAAAAATTATAATGAGAAAACAAAAAGCAATAGGATTGTTTGGAAGATGTTTGTTAGGTGGAGCTTTAGCTTTGGGGATTGGAAGTGGGGGTTGTATTGATGATTATGCGTCTAAAGATCTTGGTGCGGCCATTATTGCAAGTGGAGGATTAGATTCTCCTGAAAATACCCCTCAACAAAATTTAGTTATTCACAGTGCAGGAGTGGGCATGCAAAATTATCAAAGAAATCAGGCCATTAGAGAAGCTGGAACACATGACAAAGTTGATGACTTTATATATAATAGTAAAAAAGAAAAATTAAAAAGATTTATTGAAGATTTTTAATAAATCACAAGAATAATAAATCAAAAACCAAAAGAGAATGAATAAAAGAGGAATCACACAAGCAAAAGCATATTTCTTAATGATAAATTTAGTTATTGCTATTGTTGCTTTTAGTTGGATGGTTGGTGGTGAGATTACTATTGATAAGAAGGATCCAAGAATTTCTAACTTTAATTATGATGTTGTTTCTGATTCAAGCTTAACTAATGATGATATAGATTTCATTCTTCAAGAAAGATCAAAAAAAATTTTGTCTAAAAACGCAAGAACTCCTGCTACTATCTCCATTCCTACAGAAATTAATGCTGTTAATTCAATTAGTGGTAAAGATATTGTTGGAAGTGCAACTTTGTTAGAAAAATTATTTAAAATCAATATAAAAGTTGAAGAAACATCTGCTGGAATTGAAAAAACTTCTTCTGAATTGCAAAATGCACTTGATGATTCTAATACCCCTAGTGAAACTTATGAATTTTGGGGAGATTCTCTTGATAGTAATTTAAAAGAAATAAAGGCTACAAAAGGAGAAATTAATAATTTTGTTCAAAATTATCTTGATGAAGATCCTTCTCTTTCAAGGGATAGTTTGGATAAACTTAGAGTAGATTTTGAAGACACATTTAATGCTCAAGAAGACGTTTTACAAGATTTACAACAAGCTGCAAAAGTAGCTGAATCAGGAAATACCCCAAAAGCTGAAAAAATTGTTCAAGAGGTTAATGAAAACGAAAAAAGATTACAAGAAAAAGTAGAAGCACTACAAAAAAAAATATCTGAATTAACAGGTGAACAAGTTTTAAAAAGTTTAAAGCCAGGTATGAATGGAATTATTTCTGCTGATGGAATTGGAGAAATAACTCTTGTTGAAAATAATGGAAAATTAGGTTATATAAAAGATAATTCTTTTAATAGATTAAATGATAAACAACTTAAAACTTTTAAACCAAAACCAATTGCAGAAGTACCTCCAGGCTCAAAATTAGGTGAATTAATAACAATGGAAAATTTTGTTTCAGTAGCTAGTATGGGGCTTCTTGGAATGGCTGTTGGAACATTTGCTGGAGGTAAAGATGGAGCAAAATGGGGTTTTGTTTCTGGTGCTGTTGGAACAACAGCTAAAATAATTGCAGAAAAATTTCTTTATAAAAAAGGTGTTGGAATGTTAGGACAAAAATGGTTAACCCCTGGCATCTTCGGAATCGGGGTGGGCTTAGCAATATTCGCACTTACTTATAAAAAAGAATCACAAGAAATTGTTGAGTTTGATTGTCTTCCATATCAACCTCCGATAGGAGGTAGTGATTGTGAATTATGTAATGATAAGTTTGGTGAGTGTAGTGAGTACAGATGCAAAAGTTTGGGACAAGCTTGTGAATTACTTAATGCTGGAACAGAAGATGAAAAATGTGCTTGGGTAAATCCTCATGATGTTAATTCTCCTATGATTAAGATTGAAAGTGTGCTTGAGGGATATAAATGGGTTCCAGATACTGCTGTTCGTCCTCCTGCAACAGGAGTTGTAATAATCCAAACAGATGGAAATTGTGTTGAAGCATTTACTCCTCTTGAATTCGATGTTTTAACTGATGAGCCTGCTCAATGTAGAATAGATTATAATTTAACTAAAGGATTTGATGAAATGTCTTATTATATTGGAGGGAGTAATTTATTTTCTTATAATCATACAGAAACAATGAGTTTGCCTGGACCTGAAGCAATTAATGATATTGCTCCTGAATTAAAAAATGATGGGACATATACTTTATATGTTAGATGTCAAGATGCAAATGGAAATTTTAATCAAGATGCATTTTCTGTTAGATTTTGTGTTAATCCTGGACCTGACACAACACCCCCAAAAATTGAGTCTGTTAATATACCAAGCAATTCTCCTATTAATTATAATAAAACAGAATTAGATTTAGAAGTTTATGTTAATGAACCTTCAGAATGTAAATGGAGTAGAACAGATACAAGTTTTGAGAATATGGAAAATATTATGGTTTGTAATACTAATTTATGGGAAATGAATAATCAAAATGTTTATACTTGTAAAACTACCTTGGTTGGAATCCAAAATAGACAAGATAATCTATATTATTTCAAATGTAAAGACAAACCTGGATATGATGAATCTGAAAGAAATGTAAATACTCAGAGTTACTTATATAAATTAATTGGAACTCAGCCTTTGAATATTTTAAGTGTTGAGCCAAATGAAACAATCAGAGGTTCAACAGATACAATCCCTGTTTATCTAACAATAAAAACAGATAATGGATATAATAATGGAGAGTCTTTTTGTAGTTATTCAACAACTGGAGAAGAAGAAGATTATCTTGAATTTTTAGACACTGGAGGAAATAGCCATGAACAAAGACAAGATTTAGGTTCTGGAGATTATACTTATTATTTCAAGTGTGTGGATTTAGGTGGAAATGCTGCTTATGATTCAACTTCTTTTAGTGTTGAAATAGATAGAAGTTCTCCGATTATTGTGAGAGCATATAAGGAAAGTGGAGTATTAAAAATAATTACAAATGAAGAATCTGAATGTTCTTACTCTAATAAAGATTGTAATTTTGAAATTGATAAAGGAATTCAAATGACAAGTTTAGATGATTCATCTCATACTGCAGAATGGAAAACTAGTGAGAATTATTATATCAGATGTAAAGATGAATATATGAATATGACAATCAGCCAAGTTTAAATGTTGGTGCAGTTGGATGTTCTATGATTATAAGACCTTATGAAATTCTTGCTAATGAAGGGGTTATTGAGTTGTGAAAAAGGTTAATTCTAAAAACTCTTAAATCTTTGGAAGATTATGTGTATTCGTCAAGCTAGATTAATTGATAAAAAAGAGATTATGAAATTTATTAATATATTTATTAATATTTTTTATGGGGGAGAATCTCCTGAATCTGTTAAAGATTGGAAAAAGAATTATAAAAAACTTTTGAAATCAATTTTTGTTTTTGAAAAAGATGAAAAAATTGTGGGTTTTATTACCTATGAAATTGAAAAAAATTCAATTTATATTGGAGATTTATATGTTCTTTCAGAACATAGAAGAAATAAAATAGCAACTAAATTAATAAAATCAGTTGAGAATATTAAAAAGAAGTTTGGGAAAAAATATTTAAGGGTTGATGTCAGAAAAAAAGATAAAAGTGCTATCAAACTTTATAAAAAATTAGATTTTAAAATTTGGAAGCCTAAGGGAGAATATTCTTTAAAATTAAGAAGATAAAGCATTTTCAAATTCTTTTAATTTATCTAATTCTAAAAATGGGCATTGATCTACAGGAAATTTTTTGAATTCTACTAATGCCCTTTCTCTCTTAGGAGATTTATAAACCTCTAGCAAAGATTTTCCTTTTACATTATCATAAATTTGTCCATCAAAAAATAAACAACACTTAACCGCCCCATTTGGCATTATTGTTAAAGTATTATCCCAACAAGCCCTTCCCCTATTATAAATATGATAAACAAAACTTTTGGAATATTTCTCTATTCTTCTTTTTTCTCCTGGAACCAAAATGTGATCTAAAACTACATTTATCTTTCTACTTTCTGTTTCTTGATATAATTCTTCTAGTAATCCTTTATTCTTTTCTTCTATCCACCTTAGATTTGTTTCACCAATCTTTTCTCTTTCTTGTTTAAACCTTCCAGAAGGTCTTGGCATTACCAAACTCCAATTTCTGACATTATATTTTTCCATAAATTTTGGAAAAGATCTTAATTGAGTTAAACTTTCAGGGGTTATTAAAGTAGTTACAGATAAAGGAATCCCTTCTCCAGAAATTAATTCCAGTCCTGCAACAATTTTATTAAATGTGCCCCTTCCCCTTATTTTATCATTAAATCCATATAAACCATCGATTCCTACAGCAATTTCATCAATATTAGATGAGATTCTCTTCAATTTATCTCTATCTATTTCTATAGCATTAGAGAGAATTGTTGTTCTTAATTTTTGATTTCTTGCTGAATAAATAACTTCTTCTATACCTTTTTTTAATAAGGCCTCTCCCCCTGAAAGATCAACGCTTAATCCCCCCATTTTCCCAAATTCTGTGACAATTCTAGACAATTCTTTAGATGTCATCTCATTAGTTTTTCTTCTTCCTGCATTAAGGTAACAATGATTACAACGAAGATTACATTCATAAGTGGTGTGTAAAATCAAAGTCTTTACAGGAGGTTCTGCTACCCTAATAACTTCCTTAGAATATTCTTTAGGAATTTCTTTTATAGAAGTAAGAAATCCATCTCTTGCATTGTATATAAATAAATTTCCAGATATCTTAATAAATTTAATCCTTTTATTTCTGTGGAGCCTTTCAAATTCAGTATTAAAAAACATCAAACTGAAATAATCTCTTTTAGACTTACCCCACAACCACATGGAGGTTTCCAAGAATGCACTTTTTCTGATTGACCAATCAGATCCTTAACTTCGTTTAATTCAACTCCACAACCACATGGAGGTTTCCAAGAATGCACCCTTTCACTATTATAGGCTCCCACCCTAATATTTTTTGAATTATCTCTGTAATCCATATTAAATTATAAAAAATGAAGTTTTTAAAGATTATTGTTATCTAGTTAACTCTCCTTAACTACTCCCCATACCTTTCTTTTTAAGGAAGTTTTAAATATTCTTTAATTCTCTTTTGATTATGGCAAGTCTTCCAGAATGTTTTGATGAAGCAACCCATAATAGAGATTATATGGTTGAAATTATGCGTGTTCCAGAGACTCCTGATACTGAAAATGTTGTATACTGGTGTAAGAAATGTGGGGGGGTTGTGGTTGATAATGAAGGAGATGGGAGAATTTACAATCACATAAGAAAACTTGAATTTCCAGAGATTCTTTCTAAGGTCTAAAATATATAAGGCAACATTTATTAATCTCTTTTCTTATTTTATCTTATGAAAAAGAGAGGTAAAAAAGCACAGAATGTATTTGGGATGTCTTTTGGAGTTATATTTTCAATAATCTTAATCATCTTTTTTGTTGTTGTTGCATTTTTTGTAATTAATAGTTTTCTTAAAACAAAAAAATGTGCTCAGATTGGACTTTTTGTTGATGGTTTTAAAGATGAAATTAAATCTGCTTGGAATTCACAAGGTTCAAGTTTTGAATTTTCTTCAAGTCTTCCTACTAATATAGATTATGTTTGTTTTGTGAATTTTTCAAATAGTTTTAATGGAAAATATAAAAATATCGGGGAGGATATTAGTATCTATGAAAGCACTGGGGCTAATTTGTTTTTTTATCCTATAAAAAATTCTTGTGAAATGCCTTACCACACTATAGAACATTTAAATCTTAATGAAATAACTTCTTTAAAAAATCCATATTGTGTTGCTGTTGATAAAGGAAAGATTATAATTAATATTGAAAAAAAACTTAATAAAAACTTGGTTGGGTTGAAATAGTCTAACAAAAGCTTTATAAACTGCTGTTATTTTGTTATTACATATGTTATAAAAATATATCAAATGTTACAAAATTATAATAAGTATAAAATTTTGAAAGTTTTTCTTGATAATCCTACTGAAAGTTTTAGATTGAGAGAACTCTCAAGATTAAGCAAAATCGCTCCCCCCTCTGTTATGAATTATTTAAAAAATTTTGAAAAACAAGGATTAATCAAGAGATATGAAAAAAGAGGAATCCCTTTTTATAAGGCTTTAAGAGAAAATAAAAGATTTATCTTATTTAAAAAAATAAGTATTATTTATGAATTGAATAGTTCTGGCTTAGTTGATTTTTTATGGGATAAGCTTTCTCCAGATGCAATTATTTTATATGGCTCTTGCTCTTTGGGGGAAGATATTGAAAGTTCAGATATTGATATTTTTCTTATAGGTATAAATAAAGAAAAAAGAATAAATATTGAAAAATTTGAAAAAAAATTAGGCAAGGAAATTCACTTGATGTTTAATACACTAAAAAATATTCCTAAAGAATTAAAAAATAATCTTGTTAATGGAATTATCCTTAAGGGGTATTTAAAAATATTATAGTAAAGATGATAATAAAAAGAGGTTCTGATAAGGAAAAAGTAAAATCAATTATAAAAATGATTAAAGATAGAGAGGATTTTTTAAAAAACATTGATATTAAAAAGTTCCCAGGTATTTTTTCTGAAAATTTTTATGAAATTATCAAGGAATTAGCAACGACTATTCTTTTAGTTGAAGGGTTTAAAAGTGTTGGAGAAAATGCCTATAGAGATTTAATAAATTTCCTTTCCAGATATAAAGAATTTACAGATGAAGAAATTTTTTTAATGAATGATTTAAGAATTAGAAGAAACCAACGTTTATATGAGGGGAAAGATATAAATCTTGATTATCTTTTAAATAAAAAAGATAGATTAAAAAAAATAGTTCAAAAATTAAAAAAGATATTAAAGGCAGGCTTAAAATGAAAAATCAAAAAAAAGCAGTGGCATTGCCTTTTAATTGGATATTCGCGATTATTGCTGGAAGTGTAATTTTGTTTCTTGCTATTTATGGCACAACTAAAATTATTGGGACAGGGCAAAAAGCAGTTTATACAGAAACCTCTGCTAAAATTCTTTCCTTATTAGATCCTTTAGAAACAGGATTGGCTTCTGGAAACTCAGAGGTTATTAATTTTAAAAAACAATCAAGAATATATCTTGGATGTAATAGTTTATCTAATAAACCTTTTGGGAAACAAACAATTTCATTTTCAGAACAAACTTTTGGAGAGGAATTTGGTGAAAAAGGTGGGGGGATTAATATTAAAAATAAATATGTTTTTGCAGAAGATATTGTAGAAGGAAAGAAATTTTATGTTTTTTCTAAGGCTTTTTTCATGGGTTTTAAAGTTTCTGATTTAATTGTAATAAATTCTAATAATTATTGTTTTTATCAAGCCCCTAATGAAATTAAAGATGATATTGAAGGTTTAAATCTAAAAAATATTAATTTTTCTGAGGATATAAGGGATTGTGAAGGAGTAAAGGTTTGTTTCGGGAGTTCAAATAATTGTGATATTATGGTTTTTGGAGATGGAATTTCTTATGATTCTGGGAAAGTTATTAAAGGAGATGAAGAAGTTTATTATACTGGAGATTTAATTTATCCTGCGATTTTTTCTTCATCTAAAATTTATGAATGCAATATCCAGAGATTAATGAATAAATTCAATGAACTTTCATTAGTTTATCTTGATAAAATTAAAATAATTCAATCAAAAGGATGTGATTCAAATATTGAAGCAAATTTAATGTTAATGATGGATTCTGCTAAATCCTTGAAATCTTCTAAAGATTTAATTGAATTATCTTATCAAGCAGAAATTGTGGAATCAATAAATTCAAATGCAGGAGCTAATAATTGTGGGTTATGGTAAAGATGAACATGGGAGATAATAATAGTAAAACTAATAATATAAAACATAATGAGATACGAATTTAAGATTAAGCTGACTCTTATGTAACTTAAAATTTATTAAATTATAGATAAGCAATGGAAAAAATGAGAAATAAAAGAGGACAGATTAGAATTCAAGAAATGTCATTTATGATTGTAGGTGTGATTATCTTTTTTGTCTTAGTTGGATTATTTGGTTTTTCTATCTTATATAATAGTTTAAGTGATGCTGCTAATGAAATTTCTGAAACTCGAACTTTTTCTGCTATTACTAATATTGCTGATTCTCCTGAATTTAGTTGTGGAGAACCTAATTGTGTTGATTCAGATAAAGTAATGGCTTTGGCTGGAAAAAAGAATTATGAAAACTTTTGGGATTTTTCACACCTAAGGATATTAAAATCTTCTGGGTTTAATAAATCTGAAACAGAGATGATAAAATGTAGTCTTTCAAATTATCCTAATTGTGATTTAATTGAAGTTTATGAGGGAAATATAGAGAATTATCGTGCAATTAGTAGTTTTGTTTCTCTTTGTAGAAAAGAGTATGAAAATGAATATACATATAATAAATGTGAAATCGCAAAATTAATTGCAGGTTATGAGGTGAAATAATGAAAAAAATGAAAATAATAATTTTTGATGTTGGTGGAGTTTTACAATTAACAGATTATGATGATATTGGTAAAGGGGGACATCATGTTCTTGGTGTTCATGAATATATGGCAAAAAAATATAAAAAAGATTTAGATTCTTGGTTTGATTCTATTGACACCCCTTATGCTAAATCCATAGATAAAAAGATTCCAAGGATAAAAGCAATAAAAACTATTGCAAATAATTTAAAGACAACGCCAAAAAAACTTACTAAATTATTCCATAGGGCATATAAAAAGAATTTTAAAAAAAATAGAAAATTGTATTCTCTTGCATTTAAATTAAAAAAACAAAAGTATGGCGTGGGAATTTTATCAGACCAATGGTATTTATCGCAGGATATATTAACTTCTAAAAAAAATGTTGCTGGCTTTTCTCCAGTAATCATCTCTTGTAATATAGGTTTGAGAAAACCTGATTTAAAAATTTATAAATTATTAATTAGAAAATGTAAATGTAAAGCAGAGGAAATTTTATTTATTGATAACAGATATTGGAATTTAAAACCTGCTAAAAAGTTAGGTATTAAAACCATTTTGTTTAAAGGCAATAAACAATTAATCAAAGATTTGGAGAAGTTTGGAATAAAAAATAAAAGAAATCACAAAAACTAAACTAATAATCTATAAACATAATAAAGGGAGCAAGCTTAAGAGATATGTGTAGCTTAAAGGGTTATGAGATATGGAGATAAAAATGGTATTAAATAATAAAAAAGCACAGCATGAAATAATGGGATTTGTTCTTATTGTTGTAATTGTAACCATAATTGGATTAATTTTATTAAGTTTAAGTCTTGGAAGAGGACAAACAAAAAAACAAACAAGTATTGAAGTTTCACATCTTCTTGAAGCAAGTATGCAGTATACAACTCCTTGTGCTGTAGGTTTTGTTCCATTTTATAAATCAGGACAGAATTTAGTTAAATCTTGCTGGAAAAATGAAAAATGTTTAAATGAAGAAATGGCTTGCAAAGTTTTAGAAAAAGAAATGGAGAAGATTATTAGTGAAAGTTTAAAAGTTTGTGCTAGTGGAGATTGTGTAAATAAAGCATATCAACTTAATGTTTATTACAATCCTTTAGATTCAGAAATTCAAGATGAAGTTATTTTAAGCTTAGAGCAAGGTGTTTTTTCAAATTGTAGTTCTAAAGTTGGTGGAAGCCATTCAATACCAATTAATCTTGAATTAGAAGTTTGTAAGAAGTAATTCAAAAAAAACATTTATAAACTACACTTTCTTAATTAAAGAATAAAAAAGAGAGAAAATGAAAGGTGATTATAAATTTTTGTTGGTAATAGGAGTCTTAGTTTTTTCTATAATCAGTATAGGAGTCTTAGTTTTTTCTATAATCAGTTTTGTTTATGCTGGGCATATAGTTATATTTATTGGCGGAGATACTGCTACTAATTATTCCATAGTTGAAGATACTGTTAATTTATTTAATGTAACAATAAATAATACAGATGCTGGTGGTGCTGCTAATATAACTATAGTTAATATAACTTTTTCAAGTTCTTCTTGTGTAGTTAATGGAACAAATGCTAGTAATTCACTTTATTCAAATGTTAGTAATGGTTCTAGTAATTTTGAGTGGATTAATACTACTAATCTTATTAATGCAAGTCAGAACCTATCTTTTTGGTTTTATGCAACTTGTAATACTCCTGGGATTTATAATCTTAGTGTAATTACTTTTAATGGGACA
>JAFCDM010000108.1 GCA_017609695.1 Candidatus Pacearchaeota archaeon
TATAAAAATAGGGGGTAGGAGATTGTTTAATGAAGAAATTGGATTACTTAAGAAAAAAGCTGATTCTATTATGAGTTTGTTTACTGGATATCAATTGGTTGTTTAGTTTTGGAAAGATTTAAAAGGGATTGATTTTTTGGGTTTTTATGGAAAGAATAGAAAATATATTACATTTTAAATCTAGTGAGAAATCTAGATTTTTAAGAGCAATTACCTTAGTTTGGAAACTTTTTGGGTATTCTAAAGAAGATGCGCAAGTGACAGTAGAACATGAAAGAGCCCATATTGAAAAAGCTGAAGAATTGGGGTGTATTTATGGCTTAGAGGGATATAGGATAAAAGTAAAAAAATGTTGTAGATATTTTGGGCTTAGAAAAGGGAGTTATGAAATAACCGCAGGAGTGAGAAGAAATAGTGATTTGCCTTCTAGAAAATGGGTTGAAATCTCCATGGCCCCTAAAATCCCAAGTCCAGAAGATTTTATGATAGCATTAACTTATTTATTAGATTATGAGAGGGATAGGAAGAGATTAAAGCAAATTTTAGAAGAAGGGGGAGATTTCCCAGAATTTAAGAGTTATCTTCTTGAAAGGGCATCATCTCTTTAATAAGGTTGCGTATTCTGTCTCTTTTAATTTAAACTTAAAAGAATTTGCTTATTTTTCTTTTATTTCTTCTACAGAACTTAAATCTAATAATTCTTTTTGTTCTTCTTCTGTAAAATAGGGTATGCTGTCTTCATCTATGCAATTAACAGCTTTTACATACATTTCTGTAAAAGGCATAAGGAATAGTCTATCATCATATGAAAAGGAATTATAAACTTGTTCTAAAAATTTACCATAATTTTGGACTGCCCTTGGGGAGAGTCCTGTGAAACTTTCTGGCCCTGCAGTTCCACTAACTAATTCCCTATTTGTAGAAATTAATTTGGGTGGTCTTTCTGGGTTATTCCACCTCATGATATTGTCTTTTGCATAACTTGGATTTAATTCTAAAAAACTTTTTGTTAAGATATTTTCTAGAACTTGATATTCATTTTGATGGTGGAGATCATAAAGACATTGCCAAAATGCTTCATTAATAAGTCTTGTTTGAAATTGATTTGTAACACTTGGATAAAAAAGAGAATTTTTATCCCAGACAATATGTTCTAAGAGGTAGACACTGCCTTTCTTTCCTGCAGCAGAGATTTGAGGCATAAGGTCACATAATAATGCAGAATTAATTGCTAAATCAAATCCTTTTTGTAATAAGTCATGGTTTTGGGGTAATAAATCAGATAGTAAATCATTTTGGTAAGTTTCCCTGTTTGTAGATTTTGATTTAATTGGATGAGGGCCATCAAGGTATTTTAACATTTGCCAATATTTTCCTTGTTTAAATGGCTCGAAGTCTTTGTCAGAAAATTCAGGCTCTTTCCTATATTCAAACATCTGTGAAATAGCAGAATTATTTTTATGAACTTCTTGTTTCCATTTTTCATAAGCCTTAGCTAATTTTTTAAGAAAAGGAGATTCCATTAAATATTTTTGGTGAAGGGTAAGGGATTGGATTAATTGAGAGTTTAATCTTTGAGGTTTGCTTAATGTAGTAGGGTTTATTTCTTCATCAAAAATATTTAGTTCAAACAATCTTGTGTTTCTCATAAAAAAGATATTTTTTATAGGTTTTTAAAGAAATATGTGGTATAAAATGATTTTAATTCTAAGAATTAAGCAACTTGTTCGTCATATCTTGGAAGGCATTTTTCTATAGGTTTCCAATCACCAATCGGTTTATCACAATATAAGCATTGATCAGTACCTTCATATGCTTGGTGTAATAAAACAATTTCTCCTAATGGTGGTTTTGGAACTGGTTTCCAATTAGAATAATCATTATATGCGACTACTTTCATGCATCCAGCTTCTGCAAGTTTTCCTTCAAGTTCTAATCTTGCTGCACTAGCCATACATTTATCAAAGTGTTTATTACTTGTAGAAGATGCCCCAGAGGCCCTCCATTTTCTTATAAATCTTGGATCATTTTTTTTACTTTGATTTATCATTTTAAATTTAGAGTGATTTAAACCCTTATAAATATTTCTATGTTTAAAAAATCCGCCCACACTAGGAATCGAACCTAGGCGTCCCGAAAGACAGGGAGTTCCAGTCCCTTGCAATACCACTATGCGATGTGGGCATGAATTCACTAAAAAAATAAGGTTTTTAAATTAATTGCCTTTTTTCAAGAAATCTAAAATTATTAATAAAATTTAAATAATCTTAAAATAGATATATTTTATCAGAAAATAGGTTTTTTTATTAGATTACCTATAAAATGTTATTTTAAAATGAGACATAGGAATTTAAAAGCAAGAAAAGTTGTGAAGGCCTTGATTAAATTTGGTTGCATCATAAAAAGAAATACTTCTCACGGAGTTATTGTAGAAAATTCTAAAAATAATAAATCAACTAATGTTCCTACACATAGTCCTTTATTAGCTGTTTGGATATACAATAATATTTTAAGACAATTAGACATAGATAAAGAAGATTTTGAAAAGTTCTTTTAAAGAAAAATTTTTGATACAAGAAGTGGTTCTTTTTCCATCCTAATTAAACAGCTTTTTTTATCAGGATAAACATCTAAATATAAATTAACAGATTTTCTAAAATTGCTTATAGCTTGTTCTAAAGTATTACCAAAGTCTGAAACCCCTAAATCTTCATTATTAATTATAAAAACTTTTTTCCCCTCCATTTCTTCTTCACGAACTAAGATATTTATAGATATTTTTTCCATTCTAAATTATTTTAAATTAGACTTTAAAAATTTTATTATAGAATCATAATTATCTTTAGAACAATTATTATGAGGGATAATGGTTTGTAAAATTCTTTTTTTCATGATATTACTAAGGACACTTCCTTTATAAATGTTTTTTATTCTTTTTCAGCCTTTCTATAATCTAAGAAATATCTTTTAAATTATATATATGCTTTAAAACCAAAATCTTCTATTTATAATTAATAACTAAACTAATAACTTACAAAACTTAATGAAATGTAAGCAGGAGATTAAGTTGACTCTTGTATTGCTTTAAAGTTTATGAGATTATTAATTTACAAAATATAAAAATATAAAATAAAAATGGGTTTATTTTCAAGATTTAAAACAAGCAATACTCTGTATTTTTTAGGTTGTATGACTGCCTTTAAATTTAGAGAGAATTTAGAATTATATGAAAAAATATTCTCTAAATTAGGGATTAGATTTAAAATTATTGATAAAAAGGTTTGTTGTGGGCTTCCTGCTTTAGAGGCAGGATATGATACTCAGGCAAGAAAGTTGGCTAGAAGAAATTTTGAAATTTTTAAAGAAGAAGG
>JAFCDM010000022.1 GCA_017609695.1 Candidatus Pacearchaeota archaeon
TCTTTTTTGGTTTTAAAATCCTTTATTAATTATAAGATATAAGAATTTAGCATTTATAATATTAACTTTTAGAATTAAATCTCTGCAACAGCTTTTTCTTCTGAAGGTTCTTCATCAACTTCATCATCTGGTTTAGCCATTTCCATAATTTCTCCTTCTTTTTCAATTTCCTTTTCTTCAACAGCTTCTTTTTTAATTTCTTTTTCTTGTTTTTCAGCTTGTTTTTCTAATTTTTCTTGAATTTCTTTTTCAGAAAGTTTTTTAATTGTTTTTTCAGATTTTTTAGGTAAAGGCCTTTTAACAGTAATTGGTAAAACAGAAGATTCTAATTCTTTTTCAGCAATTTTTAAAGTATCATAATTAATCTCATCTTTTTCTTCTTTGCTTAATTTTAATAAAACCGGGGCATCCATTGCTAATTGCAAACTTCTCGCTCCTAAAATTCTTGCAATTTCATATTTTGTGAATTTATCTTGTAATTCTTCTATCATTTTAGTTTGAGTTTCTTATATCTAATAAATCTTGAACAACTAATCCATTTATATATTCTTTTACTGTTTGTGATTGTGCTAATCGAAAAAAATGTCCTGTTTTATCAAATTCTTTTCTTCGTCGACTAAGTTCAGCAATTCTATATAAGGTTTTCTTTGCTTTATCATTTAATCTTTCTCCAGAAGTATAATCAGAAAATTGCATTCCTAATCTAAAATAAATATCTAAAACATCTATAGGTTCTACACCCAAATCAATAAGATTAGTTGTTGGGGTTATTTCTACATCCTCTTCTAATGCCAAAGAATTTCTTAATACTGCTTCTACATCATTAAGATTAATAGGTTTATCAATTATTGTCATTTTATTTAAACTCTTCAATTTTCTTATTTATATCAGGATAAATAGATTCATAAATCTTTTCACATTGAGATGTCATTTCTTCTAATTCTTTTGTAGATATAGGGACAAGCCCGCCCTTTTGCATGGCATTAATAATATGTTCTTTTTTAGGTGAAGAAATAGCAAAAGTCATTCTAGCCTTGCTTGTATCTTCTTCATTTCTATTTGGGTCAACAAGAATCCCACCCTCTATTTTATGAAAAGTTATTGTAAATGGGACCTTGTCTGTTAAAGGCAATGGATTTTTTGTAAATTCTCCAAACTTAACTCTTTCTTCTTTTTCATCATATTCTGGAAATCTTGCAACTCTCAATGCAGTAACAGCTCCAAGTGCAGAAGCATCAAGAACACTTCCATCATCATTTACACAATAAATATCAATCATAAGGCACCAAACTTTTTCTCCTTCTTTAATACATAATTTTTTCCAATCAATAAATCCACTTTCTCTAATCCCTCTATCAACAACTCTTGCAACTTCAATTGCATTTATTTTTGGTGGTCCAGATTCATATCTCTCTCCACAAATTGGATTAAACTCCATACCTACCATCATTGTCCCTTCATCTTCATGGTCTGGATAAGGTTCTTGCACTCCCATTTTAACCCCAACAATTACTTCTGTTTTTCCAATTTTAACACGAGCACTTCCTTCAGCATTTTCTGAAATTCCTGCTTCAATGCTTATATCTCTATAATCAAAAGGAGTTCTTCCATCTAATCTTTTTCCATTTTTTAAAAGATTTGCAATTTGTTTTTTGTTTATATTTGGTATTTCCATTTTTAGTTTAAACTTTTTGTAGTTTATCTCTTTGCCTAATTATTTGTTTATTTAATCCTAACAATACAGTAATCAAATTTGGTCTAGGGGTTCTTCTGGGATCAATTATTTGGTTTTTTTGTGGTTTTACTCCAAATCTTTCAAGCTGGCTAATCTTATAACCATATAAACTACATAATTGTGAATCATCCATTTCTCTATAATTTCCTGCCATAAAATCATCAAATCCCATTTTTAGTTTATCTCATTAATTTTCTCTCCTTTCAATGCTCTTGTTTGATAATCTAAGATTTTTTCACAAGCTTTTTTAGCTGCTTCAACAGCTTCTTTTAATCTTTTAGTAGAGATATTTCCATCTAATTGCAAATGAGTAATATCTTTTGAATTTGAAGTCATTGTAAAAGGGATATCTGTTGCTCCTTCTCCTTCTTTCCAGTCTTCTTCTTCTTTTATAATATCTGTAACAATTTTATCGTCTATTTTTCCAATTGAAACACTTGAAACCATTTCTTTCATAACAATTCCTGCATGGGCTAAAGCCATTGCAGCAGCATTAATCCCTGCACATCTTGTTGAAGCATTTGCTTGGATTATCAGAATTTCAACATCAATAACACTACTTGGGAATCTTGTTAAATCAACAACTCCAGATAATGCATTTTCTGTGATTAAACCAATTTCCTTACTTCTTCTGCTTGGTCCTGGACGAGCTCTTTCAGTAACAGAAAAAGGCAACATATTATAATTACATCTAATTAATCCTCTGTCTGGTTTTTGCATATGTTGTGGGTGTAAATGTTTAGGCCCATAAACAGCAGCAATTGCAAGAGTTTTACCAAATGCAAATAATGCACTTCCATCTGCATTAGGGACTACTCCAATCTCTGTTTTAATTGGACGAAGTTCATCCATTTTTCTCTTATCTGGTCTTTTTGTGTATGGCATTTTTAAATTAATTCTAAACCTCTAACTGATCTAAGTAATTTTGATTTTGTTCTTCTAATTTGTCTTTCAGTTCCTGAAATTAATACATTCGTAAACTTCGTAAATGTCTTCTTCATTCCCAAAGATTCTCCCACTCTTACTTGAATCACATTTTCCATTCGAGAATCACAATATTGAGCAAGAATAAAAGTGGATTTTTGGGTATTATCTCTTTGAATAGGGTATCTAGGGTTATTAGCCTTAGAATCTAAACAACTAACTATTGTTTCAGCTACAACCTTATCATATGATTTTCCTAATCTTGCTACATATGTCATAAATGCCATTTTATTCAACATCCTCCTTTACTACAGATTTACTTTTACCACCTAAAAACTTTTCAATCTTTTCTGTTAATCCTTCAAAAGCAGCTTCTTGAACTACTAATTTAATTGCATTTTCTGCTTTCTTTTCTCCTTCTTCACTTCCTTTTATCCAAACATAACCATTTTGCCCAACATTTATTTCTGTTTGTGTTGAATTTTTAATTAAATTAATCATACTTCCTTCTTTTCCAATAACTCTTGGGACTTTATGAGGATTTATTCTAATAGTTCTACCACCTTCTAATTTTCCCAAACCTCTAAATTTTAAAGTTAAATCAACACTATCTCTTTTAATATTTGAAATTTTAGCACTAAAAACATCCCCAATATTTCCAAATTCAGCCAGCTCATTTCTATTAATAAATCTTGGGCATTCTGAAAGTGGTAAAAATGCAGAATAAGGTCCACCAATTTCCATACTCCATCCAGAAAAGTTTATGTCTGAAACCCTAACTATAACTGTATTTCCTCTCCTTGCCTCAAAAATTCCTGAAACAGGAATAATCTTTATAACTCTTGAAGAAGTATCAACTAACCCGTATCTATTTGCAATAATATCTTTTCCTTGTTTTATTGTAAAATCTCCAGGAAGTTTATCATCATCTGATATAATCACTTCACCAGGAATTACTAATTTTCTTTCTTGATTTTCTGTCATTTTTATTCTTCTCTTATCTCACTAGTTATCGCTGAACCATGAGTTATATTATTTAATTTATCATAAAATTCAGATTGTAATCCAACAGGAATATTTAGGATAATTTCCAAGCTTCCGTCCTGAAGCCAGTCCTCTTTTTCCTTATATTCTTGAACTAATCCATAGGCTCTACCTGTATGTTCTGCAGGTATTCTGATTTTTATTTTCTTTGTCTCTATTTTAATTGGAATAAGGTTTTTTAATCTTTCGATTACACTTTTAATCTGTTTATCTACAGGTTGATTTTCAATTTTAATTCCAGCTTGTTTAATTGAAGATTCTATTGTCTCAGGTGTAAAAGGATTATTTGTTCGAGAATCAATAGCATTTCTAACTAAAAAATCAATAATTTGTTTTCTTTTAGATTCAAGAGCTTCATCTCTATACTCTTGAGTAACTTCTATTTCTCCCCTTTTAACAAGTTTTTCAACAATTTCATTATAATTGGTTGTTCCAAAAGCTTCTTTTAAATCATTATCTCCTGCCCTCATTCCTTTTTTTAAATCATTCCAGATAGTAGTATCTCTAATAACATCATTAATATTAATCTCTTCTCCTTTTCTCATTTTAATAGCAGAATCTAAATCTACCATTGTTTCAAAATCCTTATTTCCATGTCTTAATCTTGCTATTGTGTCTACCATATTTCAATTTAGTTTTTTATTTATTATTTTATAGGAATTGGAATTTGGTATTGTCATTTTCTTTGTAAATCTGCTTGATATGCTTGTTTTTCCTCCCTTAATTTTTTTAATTCTCCTTGATATCCAATAATCATAGCGTCATAAAGTTTAGGAGGCATGCTTTCTCTTTGTTTTGAAGCATTAGATAATACTTCCTCTACCAAATCAATCTGATTTTGAGTAACCTCTATTCTTTTTAATACACACTCTAGGCTTAATCCCTCTAAATCTCTTTTTCCTACAGATTTTGTTCCTGTTCCTCCGCCCATTTTACCCAAACTTACCAAGTTCCTCGTCATTTAATCTTTTAAATTTATGTTCCTCATTTTTAATATAACTAATATTAAATCTTTGAATATTAAATTTCTCTTTAAGAATTTCCTTGAAAATCTTTAAACCTAATTTTATTGCATCCTCAATTTTAATATCTTTTTTATATTCTTTTCTTAACATTTCTTTTATTCTTTCATCATCTTTTCCAATTGCTATTGCATTATATTCAAAATAATTTCCAGTAATATCGCTTGTGTATAATTTGCATTTTTCTCCATTTATTCCTGCTACCATTAAAGCAGCTGCAAAAGGTCTGACTCCTGGATGTTGAGTATATTGTTGTTTTATATCTGAAATCTCTCTTATTACAGATTCTACATCAATAGGGGTATCATATGTGATTCTATGTTGTTGAGAACTAACCCTTACCTGATTAATTAAAACTCTCGCATCTGATAATATTCCTGCAGCACTTGTTATGATGTGTTCATCAATTTCATAAATTTTATCAGCAGATTCTGAAACAATTAATTTGTCTTTATCTCCTTTATCTGCAATAATAACAACACCTTCACCACAAACTATCCCAATACTTGCACTTCCAAGTCTTACTGATTTTTCTGCATATTCAACTTGAAGTATTCTCCCATCAGGAGAAAGCATTGTTGCACTTCTATCATAACCCATTATCTGGTCTTGTTGCATATCTGGTATCTCCATATTATATTTTTAATATTTTTTGTCTTTTGCCAAAGAAAATAATAAAGAATTTCTTCTTTGGATTAAGACCCTATGTCTCCTTTTCAATAAACTTAAATATAAGGCATTTATAAGGTTTTTGGTGGTTTAAGCGGCCCTATGCATAATTAATTTTTCCATTAAATTCAGTTTTGCAGTTGCAACTATTGGCCAAGTTCTTGTTGAGGCAAGATCTGAAGCAAGATACTCTAAATTATTAAAATCAACTTTTTCTAATCCAAGAGTGTGGTCCATCCTATCTGCAATTGCATTTGAATCTCTAAATGGGACCAATAATCCTACACCATCTCTTTCAAGATCTTTAAAAAAAATTGATTCAGTTCCAATAGTTATTCTTGAACGCCCTGTCCATTGACTTCCTGGACCACTAGAATACTGTTCTTCATTAAGATTTACAACAACACCTATGTCACTCATTTGCATTATTTCAGGGATTTCATTATCTTCTAAGGATCTATGTAAAAATACAATATTCTTCTCTTTAATATTTTCTATAGTTTTTCCATAAAGGTCTGTTATTTTACCTTTTTCATCAATAATTGCACCAGGGATTTTTAGTTTTTTTGCATTTTCTACACAACTTTCCCAATAAATTTCCCCTTCTTGTTTAGCTACTTCTTCATGAGTTGTTCCTGCAATAAAATAAAGAGGATTTTTATCTTTATGTTCCCCTTTTAAAACTTTTGCAAATCCCTCAATTGCATATTCTAGGCCTTTTCCACGAGATATATGCCCTAAGGATGTAAAAACAAACCTTCTTGAAAAATCATATTTAGCTTTTAATTCTTCTCTTGATGTAGTAATAATTGTTTCAGGAACCCCGTGTGGGATGTGAATTAACTTACCCCTAGGAGCTTTATATTTTTCCATTAACATTTGAATAGCCGAAGGACTTATACAAACTGCTTTATCAGTATATTCAAAAATCCCAGCCATGACCTTATTTTTATGTTCTTCTTCAACTTGATCTTCTTTAGGTCTTGTTTCTACAGTATGAAGTATTGTAACAGTTGCTATATTATTTTCATTTAATTTTTTTAACAATCCTACTACACTATCATCTTTTTTATGGTTTTTACCATAAAGTCCAAATTCATGTTGAATATAAAAACCACTATGAATTCCTGCAGATTTCATATTTTCTACGATTTTAACTGCACAATCTCCTGCTTTATCAAAATCTTCAGGATGATATTGGCTAATTTCAAATTCAATATGCCTCCTTTCAAAAGGAGCATAAGGTAAACTCAGCCCTTCTGAATTTTTATTTGTAACAATAGAAAATAATCCCCAATCATCAACACGGGGGTCTGTTACAGTATTATTTACTTGATCTCGATTATATGTTGCAATACCACATTGTCTTGGGACTACTGTAGATACAAATCCTAAATATAATCCTTGGCGTATGTCTGTTTTTTGTGATCTCATACTAATAATCCAAAAACTTGGTTTATAAATCTTTTGTATGTTACTACCAATTAGGAACATAGACACTTTTAAATACTATTACTTAAATTTACACATAAAATCAGGTCTCATAAGGATCTTTTGCTTCAACAATATGAGTTATTTTATCCCCAAAACCAAACATCTCTATTTTAATATTTAAGTAAGAATCTTGCTTTCCTACTTTTTTTAAAACATTAGTTAATGTCCTTTTATATTCTCTTTTAAAATCATGAAGACAATATTCCCTTGCTTCTCTAACACCTAAATCCATACCTCCCCCCATAAATCCTAATTCCTCTTTATCCTCTGCTCTTTCAATACTAAGACGATAATCAAAAATCATAATTTTATCATCTAATTTTTTAACTAAACCCCCTAAATCTTTTTCTACTTTTTCTAAAAATTCTTTTAATCCTTCATAATCAAATCTTTTATTTTCAATATCTTTATGATAAGAAACCAACGGCTCTCCAATAGGTTCAGGAACTTTTACTTCAACCATTTTAAATTTTTACTTTAATTTTTTCACACTTCCACTAACTTTAACAATATTTAAATCTCTTTCAGACATAAGAAAACTTGTTCTAATTTTATCTAAGGAGTTTCTATTAATCGCTAAAATAACTTTGCCAAGAGTTTGATTTATTACTTTTGGACTGGCTTCTGCATATCCTAATCCTCCAATAAAATCCAAAATAACTTCCTCTATTACTTTTTTATTTGCATCTTTACCTTTAATCAAAAGATATCTTTTCTTTTCCCTTTTGGCTCAATCCTTTTCCAAGGGTTCGATTTTGACTTAACTTTTCTCGGAAAAGTTAATTTTTGGCTCAATCCTTTTCCAAGGGTTCGATTTTGACTTAACTTTTCTCGGAAAAGTTAATTTTTGGCTCAATCCTTTTTTTCTAAAAAGGGTTGTTTCATTTTAAGTTATATTA
>JAFCDM010000109.1:0-981 GCA_017609695.1 Candidatus Pacearchaeota archaeon
ATTTAATTTTCACTTAAATATCTTTTTTTAATATAATCTATAAAAGGTTTTTCCTTTTTCTCAATTTGATATTTATCTAAAACATTATAATAATTTTCTATATCTTCAATTGGAATGTCAATTAAAGGGTATGTCTTTTTCCATAAAATCCAATTCATTAATAATCTAGATAATCTTGAATTTCCGTCTACAAAAGGCTGTATAGAAATTAATTTTAAATGAATTAAAGAAGCTAATTCTAATGCATGTAATTTTCTGTTTTCAGATTGATACCATTTAAAAAAATTTTCAAGTTCTTTTTCTACTTCTTTCCATTTAGGAGGGATATAAGGAGTTCCGGCTATTTTTACATCTCTTTTTAATTCACTTCTTAATTTTCCAGCTATAGCATCTTGAATCCCTAAAAATAATATTTTATGAAGTTTTTTAATAAATTTAATATCTAATTTTCCTTTATATTTTGTTATTAAAATAATACCTTTTTCATGATTTTCAATTTCTTTTGCAGTAATTAACTTTTTAAATCCTTTAGGAATAATCCCTTCTCTTAATATAAGTGATGTCTGCCTCAAAGTTATGTCTGCCCCAGAAAGTTTATTACTATCATAAGTAAACCTTATTATAAATTCTTGAAGTTTTTCATCTTTTTCTAATTTACTTAATTTTTTTAGTTCATTGATATACTTTTTCTTTTTGCTCTCTATTTTTTCAAGATCTTCTCTTAAAATATATTTATATTTTTCTCCAAATAACTCTTTTAAAAATTCCTTTTTTAAATATTCAAGTCTTTTTTTTGGAGGAAGAATTTTTCCAATATACTTTTTCTTTTGTATAATCTTATTTCCTTGCCTAATTGAATGAATTAAAATCCAATATTCTTTATTATTAACCCTTATTTTCTTTACAAATACCATAAATATTTTATGTACTACATTTATTTAAACCTTTTGATTATGTACTACAAAAACAAATCAAAAACAA
>JAFCDM010000109.1:1002-2819 GCA_017609695.1 Candidatus Pacearchaeota archaeon
CAAAAACAAATCAAAAACAAGATTAAAACTTACTCTTAAAATTCCTTTTCTTTCCTTCAAACTAACCCCATTACTTCTCCAATCTATTTAATATTATTAAAAATTATTAGTCTCTAAGAAAAATTTATATCCCTCAGCTATAATCTTCTTTCTAGATTTTACTGAATTAAAAGTCGCTAATTGCTTTTCATTAATCTCCCGATTATATTTTGCTTCAATTAGTAAATTTTTTGTGATAAAATCTATCTCTATTGAATTTTCTAAGTAATAATTAGGGTTTTTATTTTTGATTTTTAAAAACACAAGATTTTCATAACTTGCTCCTAAATCTTTAAACTCAGTTATAATATTTTTTATTCCTACATCTCCAACATAAATTTTTTTGGGAGAGGTTGTTTTCTCATTCACAGATTTAGAATATCTATCAACAACATAAAATAAATATGCTTTCTCAAAATAACCAACATACCTCTTAACACTATCTACAGAAATTTTTAATATCTTTGCAAGCTTATTATAACTCATTGGTTTCCCAACTCTTTGGCACAATAATACAAATAATTCTTTTACAACTTTCTCTCCAGATATCTTATGATAAGCAATTATATCTTTATATATAATATTCTCAACCAATTCATTTAAATAAATTCTATCCTCTGTTAAAACATAATAAGGAATTCCTCCAATTTTTAAATAATCCTTAAAATAACTTTCTAATTTTGCTTTGTCTGCTTTACCTATCTTTGCCCCTTTAAAATACAAAAATTCTTGGAAAATTAAAGGCATAATTTCTATGGTTCTAGTCCTACCAGTAAGATGGGCTTTTTTATCTCTCATTAAAGTAGCAATTGATGAAGAACAAATAATTTTGATATTTTCATTATCATATAAACTCTTTAATTCTTGCTCAAAATTATTTTTAGAAACAACTTCATCTAAAAATAAATAAAAAAAATCTGAAACAGACTTCTTGTGTATCTTACGATATTCTTCAATTAATTGGTGAATTGAACAATTTAAAAGATTAAAAGAATCTAAATTAACAAAAAGGATATTCTCTGGTTTTGTTTTATTAATCAATAATTGTTTTATTGTTTGCATTAATATAGTTGTTTTTCCAATTCTCCTTAATCCTGTTAAAAATAAAATTTCCTCTCTTTTCATATTTCCAAATATCTCTTTTAAATAAATTTCTCTAGGTATACTTTCTTCTTCAAATTTCCTTTCCCACCAAGGGTTTTGTTTGTATAATTCTGATTCTATATCCATAAATATTACATGTTTTAAGAGTTTATAAACTTTACTATATCATAGTATAATTTAATAGGTTTCTTTAAGATACCATAGTATAGTAAAAAATACTCTTTCTTAGTTCTTCATAAATATACTTCATTAAAGTTGTTTTTTCACATTGTCTTGCCCCAACTATTGCAATTATTTCTTTCTTATTTAACATACTAATCCTTACACAACACTAACCGAATTTAAAACAATTACATAATCTAAACCCTTAAAATTACAAATTAATTTAACATCCTCCAACACCTAAAGTGTGAGTAAAAGTAATTTACTAATAAAATATTAAATAAAAATTGCTTTTAGGAATTAGAGTTTCCCAATATCTTATTACATCTTAAAGTTATACACCTACCCCCTAAACTCGTTACATTTTATGCTATTGATTTTGATTTAACCTCATCCTTTACAGGCTGTGTCACATTTAATCTTTTAGGGATAATCCAAAAATCAAAAATTATCTCCTTTTTATTCATATTAATATTTAATTTCAATTTCGCCCTCCATATCTTCTTCAAATT
>JAFCDM010000110.1 GCA_017609695.1 Candidatus Pacearchaeota archaeon
GGCTGGACAGGGCGGGGGCGTTTACCCCTACATTTCTAATAAAAACAAAAGATTTATAAATATGTAGGTATAACTATTTCTATGGCAGAAATTAAAAAACGAAGACTAGGAAAAAAGGAATATTTTTATCTTGAACATAGTTTTAGAAAAGGAAAAAAGGTTTTAAAAAAACAAAAATATTTAGGGAAAAAGATTCCAAAAAATATTAAAGAAATGAAAAAAAAATTTATTATAGAGGTATATAAAGATAAATGGATTAAAAATATAGAAACTATTAAAAAAGGTTTTTCTAATAATCAAAAATTAATGCCAAAATCTGCTAAAGAAAAAGAAAAAGAAAATTTTGCGATAAAATTTACATATAATTCTCAAAGAATAGAAGGTTCAACACTTACATTAAAAGAGACAGCTAATCTTTTAGAGAAAGGAATCTCTCCTGCTAAACCAATAAGAGACATTAGAGAAGCAGAATCTCATAAAAAAGTATTTGATAACATGATGAATTATAAAAAAGATTTGAATTTAGAGATTGTTACTTATTGGAATAAACTTTTATTAAATGAAACAAAAACAGATATCGCAGGGAAAATCAGAAATTATCAAGTAGGATTAGCAAGATCTAAATTTATTCCTCCCTTTCCAGTTGAATTAGATTCATTACTATATGAATTTTTTAAATGGTATAATAAAAATAAAGATAAATTACATCCTGTAGAATTAGCTGCATTAGTTCATTTAAAATTTGTGACAATTCATCCATTTGGAGATGGGAATGGGAGAATATCAAGAATTATGATGAATTTTATTCTTAAAAAAAATAAATATCCTTTTTTAGATATTCCTTATGAAAAAAGATCAAGTTATTATAATGCTTTAGAAAGAGCTCAAATAAAAAAACAAGAAAGCATTTTTCTTCAATGGTTTTTTAGAAGATATGTGCAAGAACATAAAAGATATTTAAAACAAACAAACCATAAAAGATAACCTAATTGTATCACTTTTGATAGATGCTGGGCGGGGGCGTTTATATCAAATATATCCTAACTCTTTCAATCTTTTTTTAACTGCTTCTTCTTCTTCTTTACTATAAGCTAATTCTTTTTTATCTACATCTCCTTCTTTTTCTAAAACTTGTTTTAAGAGATATAAGATATAATCTGTGATAGAATCAAAATCTGTTTCTTTTATTTTATTTTCTAACTTTTCTATAAGCTCTTCAGATAATGGTATATTTATAGTTTTGTCTGCCATTTTTTAGTTTTATATTTCTTATGAATTTTTCCTTATTTAAATATTTTGATACTTAAACCTCAGTAAACCTCAGATAAAACTTTTTTTATTCTTCTTTTTTCAGTTTTGTTTTTAATTTCTTTTATGTAATTATCTAATTTTAATTTCATTTCCATTAAAAGAGTTGGATTTTTCTTAGCTATATTCTCTTTTTCTCCAGGGTCTTTTTCTAAATCATATAATTCAAGGACTCCCTTATGGCTATTATTACATCTTGAACAAAAAGCTTCTTCTAAGGAAGGAGATTCCATATATTTATACTTCTCAGTTCTTATTGCTCTTTTTTTTAAATACAAATCTTCTTCCATAAAAATAGATTCTCTAATGCTTTTTTCCTTTCCAGAAATTAAAGGAAGTAAGTCTTTTCCATCAAAAAATAAGGAATCAGATTTTATTTTCGCTAAACTTAAAATTGTCGGAACAATGTCTTGCAGGGCTACTAGTGGTTTTATTTTTTTATTTTTTGGTAAATCTTTAAAAGAAAGGATTAAGGGGACGTGCATAGATGTATCATATAATCCGTGGTGGTCCACACAAATATTATGTTCAGAAATACTTTCCCCATGGTCTGAAAAAAATACAATGATGGTATTATCAAAAAGATTTTCTTGTTTTAATGTTTTTATTATTTTTCCTGTTAAAAAATCATCATAAAGAATGGAGTTATCATAATGAGCAATTATATCATTAATTTCAGAATCCTTATTAAAATTATCTTCACAGAATTTTATAAATTGTTCATCATTTTTTGATAATTTATTGAAAAATTTTTCACTTTTATTTTCTGCGAAAAATTTGGAAAATTGACTTGGATAATTATAAGGCATATGTGTATCTCCATGATGTAAAACAAGGAAAAATTTCTTTTCTTTTTTTATTATTTGAATTGCTTCATGGGTTATCCTTTCTCCTGCTCTTTTAAATTTTATTTTGTTTAACATTTTTTTTGAGCCAAACTTATAAAATAAATCTTTAAGTATCCCAGATAAAAAGGGTATTTTTTTAATGAAACTTATTTTAGGACTATCTTTAAAATAATAATCAAACCCAATTTTTCTCCAACCATATAAATAATCTAAATAAAAAGTTTTGTATCCATTTTTCTTTAATATTTCTTGTAAAAAAATTCCTCCAGAATTAAAAAAAGAATTTAGTTCACTTTTATCATAAGAAAATCCTTTCTTATTTATCAAAAGATGTCTGCTTGCTAAAAAATCCAAGGCACATCTATTTGTTGAATTATGTGATGAAAAAGCATTTTCAAATAAAACCCCTTGTTTAGATAAATTATCTATGTTCGGGGAGGTTTTTCTTTTATAACCATAACAACCTAAATTATTAGGCCTTAATGCATCTAATATTATAAAAATAATGTTTGGGCTTTCAATACTTTTGGTTTCGTTCATTTAATCTACAATTTTGATTTGCTTTTAAATTTTATGTATAAAAGAAACATTTATAATATTATTTTATTATATTTAATTATGAAAAAGAATGATATGAAATTTACTACGATTTCTATACCTACCCAATTAGTAGAAAAAATTAAAAAAAAGATAAGTGGGACTGGGATTCATTCTCCTTCTGCATATGTTACTTTTATCTTAAGGCAGATTTTATCTGAGACAAAAGATTCTGATTCAAAAGAAATTTTCTCTAAAGAAGAAGAAACCGCAATTAAAAAAAGACTTTCAAGTTTGGGTTATAAATAAGATTTATTTTTTTGTATAAATAT
>JAFCDM010000023.1 GCA_017609695.1 Candidatus Pacearchaeota archaeon
CGATTAAGGGCGGTTAGTTTCTTTTACTAGTTTAATGAATTGGCTGAGAAAAAAATTTGGGAAAATTTTGCCTCCCGAAAGTTTTAAATAATAGCAGTAATTTAATATAATAAGGTGTCAGGGAATGCCTTAAGTTTTTGGACATCCCGCTTATGTATCCCCGGTTCTGGGCTCTGCCAAGGCCGGATTTTATTTAAAATGAAAAAAGAAAGTTCAAAAAGAGTTTCTATTTATATTGATGGTGCAAATTTTTATTATGGATTAAAAACTATTAATCAAAGATATTCAGATGTTTTCTTTGATTTTGAAAAATTTGTTAAAGAAATTGTAGGAGAAAACAAACTAGTAACAATTTATTATTACAATGCGCCATTAAAAGAAAATTTTAATAAATATGTTTATTGGAATCAAATGAAGTTTTTTGCTCGTCTTAGAAAAATTCCAAAATGTAAGGTAGCTCTTTGCAAAAGACAAAAAAGAGTTGATAGGGATGAGAAAGAATATTATATTATTAAAGGTGACGATATTTATTTATCTTTAGACATGTTAAGAGATGCCTGTAAAGATAAATATGATAAGGCGATTTTAATTTCAGGAGATGGGGATTTTACTCAACTAGTGAATTATGTAAGAAAGGAAAATAAAGAAGTTGGAATTTATGCTTTCAAGGACCTAACTTCTGTTGATTTGATTAACAAAGCAAATAGGCATTTTTGGATTGACAAAAAAATGGTTAATAAGTTTTTTTGGAGGAAAAAGAAAACTAAACAAGAATAAAAATCTGGTTAATTATTTAGCTTTTTCATAAATTCTAAGCATTTTTTAGAGCTTATGTTATTTGTTGAGTTAACCTTATTTTTAGATAAGACATTAACTCTTTAAAAACAATTTAAATAAAATAGTTAAACTTATAATATATAAAAGATAAATATATTTGTAATGTTATGAAAAAAATTAGAGGAAGGCAGTTTAAAATTTGGAAATCCTCCCTCTTTAAGATGAGATTAAACTAAAACTAATAGCATGAAATGTAAAGAGATGAGGGAATAGGATATAACTTTAAGATATAATAAAATATTGAAACTTTATACTTTAGGGTGTATGGTTGTGTTTTAAACAAAAAAAAGAGCAAAAAATTAAAGATGGTGAAGAAAAAAAAGAGCAAAGAATCAAGAATAATTGTTAATCATAAATCTTTAAAAGAAATTAAAGAGAATAAATTAATTAATGATAAAAAGAATAAAAAAAATAGTTTTAAAATAAAGTTTTAAAATAATAAATAATAAATCTAAGAAAGTTGTTAAAGGAGACAAAGGTAATAAACAAACTAAACATAAAAAGAGAAGATTATTTAATCATAGATTAAATAAGATACAAATTAAGAAATTTTCTGAAAAAGTAAAAAAAATAAGGCATGAGGTAAGTAAGGTTGTTATTGGGCAGGAGAGGGTTGTTGATGGGTTGGTTCGTGCTATGATTTGTAATGGGCATGGCATATTATTTTAGAGGGGGTTCCAGGAATCGCAAAAACTTTGTTAATTAAAGCATTAGGAAGAGTTAGTGGTTGTGAAGTTAAAAGAATACAATTTACAGTTGATTTATTGCCTACCGATATAATTGGACTTACAATTTATAGGGAAAAATTAGGTTTTGAGATAGTTAAAGGGCCGGTTTTTGCAAATTTTGTTATAGCAGATGAGATAAATCGGGCCCCACCAAAAACTCAATCTGCTTTACTTGAAGCAATGCAGGAGAAACAAGTTACTATTGGAAGAAAAACTTTTTTCTTACCAAAACCTTTTTTTGTAATGGCTACAAAAAATCCAATAGAATCCGCAGGGGTTTATAGTATGCCTGAAGCACAAGTTGATAGATTTTTATTTAAATTACTTATGGGTTACCCAGAAATTGAAGAAGAAAAATTAGTTATGAAAAGAAATATTGAATCTGATAGTTTTGAAGATTTTAAATTAAGACAGATTATTTCTCCTGAAGAAATAATAAAAATGCAAAATCTTGTTAAAGAAATATATCTTAGTCCTGGGTTAGAGGATTATATAGTTAATATCGTTGATTATACAAGAAATAAAAAAACCAAATACTCTCAGTATATAGAGTGGGGGGCATCTCCAAGAGCAAGTATTGCTTTTTTTATGGCAAGCAAAGCAGAAGCATTAATGGGTGGAAGAAATTTTGTTGTTCCTGAAGATATTAAGGGGGTGGCTTTGGATATTTTAAGACATAGATTAATTCTTAGTTATGAAGCAGAAGCAAATAGTATTACTCCTGATTATTTAATTAAAAAGATACTTGGAGAAGTTGAAATTAATCCTCTTGGAAGTTGATGATTATCAATATCTGTAAAATAATAAGATAGAGATTAAACTAATAATTTGATATAGGAAGGAGAGTTAAGTTATCTTAAGCTACTTTTGCATAGCTTTAAGATTTATTAAATTATAACTAAAAAAATAAAATAAAAAAATGGGGAAATTAAATGTTAATTTTTCAAGGAATATAGCAAGATTTGAAGGAGCTATGAGAAAGAGATTTTTAATAAAATCTTTACTTTATAAAGAAATGTTTAGGGGGAAGGGGTTGGAATTTGATTATCACAGAAAATATACAGAAAGTGATGATGCAAGTTTAATAGATTGGAAGGCTTCAGTTAAATCAAATGATTTACTTATTAGAAGATATATAGAAGAAAGAGATTTAAAAATATTTTTTATAATTGATGTTGGAGATAATATGGTTCTTGGTTCTGGCGAGCATTTAAAAAATGAAATAGCAGCAGAGATTGCAGCATGTATAGCTCATTTGGTTATTTTATCTGGGGATAGTATTGGTTTTGATTTATATTCTGAAGACACAAAAGTTAGAAAAATGTTTTCTTCTGGAATAAAACAATTTTATATGCTTGAAAAAAATTTAAAAGACTCAAAAATATATGGAGGAAAACCAGATTTGGGAAAAAGATTAGAGGTTCTTAGCCCTTATTTAAAGGGAGCGTCTGCTGTTTTTATAATTTCAGATTTTTTACATGTTGGCGAAGGATTTTCAGATATTTTAAAAAGTTTTTCAAATAGATATGAGACAATTGGGATAATGGTTAGAGATCCAGTTGATTTAGAACTTCCAGATTTAAAAAGAGAAGTTGTTGTGGAAGATATTTCTACAGGAAAACAAGTTTTAATAAATCCTAGTTTAATAAGGCATGAATATCAAAAGCATGCATTTTCACAAAGAAAAGAAATGGAAAATATTTTTAAAAATTCAGGTTCTGATTTATTAACTATCCATACGGATAAGGATTTTATAATTCCTTTAACTAAATTTTTGAAATTAAGAGTTAAAACTGGGAGACATATTATTCCAAGGAGATGAAATTTGTTATAAAATTAAAAACTAACATTAATAGTATAAAATGTAATGAGTTGAAGAGTAGAGTATAACTTTAAGATTATAAATAAAAATAAAATTCAAAAAAGGTGAAATAAAAATGATGATTATATTTACTAGGCCAGGGTATTTGTTATTACTTTTAGCTATACCTGTCCTTATATTTTTTCATATAATTTCTTTAAAAAGCATAAAAAAGAGGGCAATTAAATTTGCTAATTTTGAAGCCATAACTCGAATAAAAGGTGTTGAGATTTTTTCAAAAAATTTAACAGTATTGTATATAAATATAATCATAATAATTTTAGTTGTTCTTTCTGTTTCAGGAATAAGTATCACAAGAAATGTTAGTGCAAGCCAGATGTCTTTTGTTTTGGCAATAGATTCTTCAGGAAGTATGGCAGCACAAGATATATTTCCAGATAGATTAGAAGCAGCAAAAAAAGCATCTATGGATTTTTTGGATATGGTTCCTGAAAAAACTAAAATTGGAATTGTTTCTTTTTCAGGAAGTATTTTTATTGAACAAGAATTAACTGAAAATAAGGGTTTGCTTAAAAGTGTTATAGAAAATGTAAATCTTAAAACTATTGGGGGAACAGATATTTTGGGGGCAGTAGTTGCTTCTACAAATTTGTTAAGAGATGAAGATGCTAAATCAATAGTTTTGATTAGTGATGGGCAAGCAAATATAAACACGCTTCAGGATATAATGAATTATGCAAATAAAAATAAAATTAGAATTCATTGTTTAGGGATTGGAACTCCTGAAGGGGATATAGATGAGAGTGGGGCTGTTTTTAAGTTGTCTGAGGATACTTTAAAAACAATAGCTTATAATACAGATGGAGAATATTATAATATACAAGGGGTAGAAGATTTTTATTATTCATTAAATGATATTGTGGACATAACAAAAAAAAGAGCGGTTTATGATTTATCTTTTGCTCTTATGATAGTTGCATTAGTTATGTTTATAGTAAATTTTGTTTTAATAAATACAAGATATAGGGTTTTGCCTTGATATATAAGTTAATGCGGAAATATTCAGATCTCTCAGATTTTGAAATTATTTTTGATCCTTTCAAGCAACCAGATGATAGGTGGAAACAGATATTTGAAGATGAATTTGCTAGAGTCCTTTTTGTAGGTTCTAGATTAAATCGTCTTGTTTCCCCTTTACAACTTGATAGATTAAAAGATTCTTGCCTTTTAATTGCAAAAGAAATAAAAGCAGGAGAACTAAAATTAGAATTAAATCCTTTTAAAGATAGATTAACAATGATGTATAATTTTGTTTATCATGGTATGCATAATTCTTCAGATATAAATGGGGAATTTGTAGAATATCTTTTGCCTTATTTGAAAGGAGAAAAACCTTTTGGATTCCATCTTGTTCAATGATTTTTCTGGTTTTTCTTTTCTTCTTTTTTGGTTTTAGGTTTTATTTTTTCAATTATTTTTTTTAGTTTTCTTTTAATTGTCTTTTTTTGTTCTTGTTTTTCTTTTGGTTTTTTCTTTCCAAATTTGTTTTTTATTTTTTCAAAATGCATCTCTAAATTTTTTACATCATTTTTAGTTGATTTTTTTCCAGAGTATAAAAAATAATTCATATTTTCACAAAAAATTATTGATGGGTGGTCTTGTTTTTGTTTTTTTAATCTCTCTATTACTTTTGTATAACTTAGTTCTTCATTTGCATGAGTTTTACTTTGAAAAAATGCTTTTGCTTTTTGATCAAGGATTAATAATTCTTCTTTGGGTGTTCTCTTTTTTTTATCTATTTTAATTTTTTTTAAATAATTTTTCATTTCTCCCCTTTGCATTTGCTTTTTTTTCTTTTTACTAGATAGTTTTAATAAAATAAATAGTAAAAGTAGTGCAAATAATACTGCTAAAGCTAAGCTTAATTTTATTCCTAGATTTCCATATATAGAAGAAAAAAAATTGTTCCACCTCATTTTATTAAATAAGTCAGTTAAAGTATAAAAAGGTTTTCTTATCTTTAAAGTAAGATTTATTAATCTTGTTTTTGTTATTTAGTTAATTAAATTATACTAAAATAAGATATCAATAATCTCTAAAACTTAGAAGCTATGCAGTGTTGAAGCTTAAATTCTTGATTGTGTAACTAGAGATGTAATAAAATATAAAAAAATCACTTTTAAAAATTAAAGATGAAATTAAAAAATAAAAAAGCAAGGGTGTTACAAATTTTTTTTATTGTTATAATTTTGGTTATCGTGATTGTGGTTGGACTTTCTCTTTATCTTTTTTTGCAATTTAATACAGGAGATTTTGTTTATAATGAAAATACTGGGCTTGTTGGAGAGATTAAGGGAATTTCTTTACCTATTGATTATTTAGTTCAATGGCAAGATGGTGAATTAAGTAAAGAGTCATTATTTAATATTAGAAGTTTAAGTGAGATAACAGATTTTGAAGCAATGCAAATTTTTGAAAAAGAGAAAACATCTGAACTTTATTTTTATCCTGGAGATTTAGAAATACAGAATATAGAGGAGATTATAGATATTGGAGATATGACTGGTGAAGAAATAATCCCAAAAATTAGTGAAAAAGGAAATTTTGTTTCAATTCTTGGAGAATTTGATTGTAAACCTCACTTTGTTTGTGGGGAGTGGGGCAAGTGTCAAGCAGTTTATGATTTGGATATGCTTTTAACTAAAGAGTTAGTTTCAGGATTTCAATATAGGTATTGTAAGGATTATTCTCGTTGTATTTCTGATTTTGTAGATTCAAGAAAGTGTGAAACACAAATTAAAATCTTTACAGAAAAGATTACTTTGGGGGGAAAAGAATATGTTGAAGTTTATGATGAAAATAATGTTTTGATTTCAAGATTGAAAAGTGAGGGTGATGAAATGGATGTTCAATTATTATTTGATGAATTTGAATATCTCCCTTATTGTTATGATGGTGTTAAAAATTTTGATGAAGATGAAATTGATTGTGTTTCTGAAGCAGGGGGAAATTGTTCTAAATGTGGGCAAAAGTTTTATGGGGAAAAGGCAAATTATATTCTTAGATATCTTATTTTAATTTTTTTGCTGATATTATGTGTTGTTTTTATGATTATTTATTTTGTTTTGAAGGGGAGGGGTTAAAATAAACTGATAGAAAAGGAAATCCCCCCTAAAGGATTTGGTTCTTATAATTTTTAAAAAGGATTAGCTACCCACTTCAGAGTTTAAGCTTGATTGAGCATAACTTAGAGATGCAATAAGATTTAATTTAAATTTTAGTGTTGATTTAGATTGTTTTTTAGGAAAGTATTTAAAGATATATTCCAATTCCTTTTTAAATGTTAACAGAAAAACAAATTTTAGAGATTAGAGAACATTTGGAAAAGGCGCAAAATCCTTTGTTCTTTTTTGATAATGATAATGATGGTTTATGTAGTTTTTTGTTATTAAGGAGATTTATTAAAACTGGAAAAGGAGTTGCAGTTAAAGGGGCACACCACTTAAATTTAAATTATTACAGACGGGTTGATGAATTAAAACCTGATTACATTTTTATTTTAGATATCCCTGTTGTTCAAAAAGAGTTTTTAGAAAAAGTTAAACAAGAGAATCTTCCAATTGTTTGGATAGACCACCATGATGTTGATAGGATTCAAGATGAAGAGATTTATTATTATAATCCTTACCATAATGATAAAACAAATGAACCAGTTACTTATCTTTGTTATAAAATTACAAATAAAAAAGAAGATAATTGGATTGGGGTGATTGGATGTATTAGTGATTGTTATCTGCCGGATTTTTATTCTGATTTTGAAAAAAAATATCCAGAATTAAGTAAAAAAAATATTAAATCTGCTTTTGATTTACTTTATAATTCTGAAATTGGAAAAATTGCAAAGATTTTAGATTTTGCTTTAAAAGACAGAACTAGTAATGTAGTTAATATGCTAAAATTTATGATGAAAGTAAAAGGGCCTAGGGATATTTTGGAAGAAAATTCTTATACTCGTAATATTTTAAGTCATTTTAAAGAGATGGATATTAAATATCAAAAATTAATTAGTAGGGCAAGAGAGTGTGTTGATGGTAAAATAATTTATTTCCAATATGGTGGAGATTTAAGTGTTAGTAGTAATTTATCAAGTCAATTAAGTTTTGAATTTCCTGAAAAAATTATTTTTGTTGTTTATGTTAAGGGGGATGATGCTAATATCTCTTTAAGGGGGCAAAAAATAGATATCCGTAAAATTACTTTAGAGGCTATTAAGGGATTGGATAGTGCAAGGGGCGGTGGGCATGAGCATGCTACAGGGGCTAAGATGAGTATAGATGATTTAGAAAAGTTTAAAAAAAAGGTTGAGGAATTGGTTGAATTAGAGTGATTTTTAAATTTGCTGAGACAAAAAGGTAGAATATGCCCCTTGATTGTAAAATTGTTCTGTAGGAGATTTTGGTTTTGATTCTGGGATAAAGACTCCAGTATCCCTTAAATCTTCTGTCGGAGGTTCTTCGATTAGGTATTCTAATAATTTATCTAGATGATTGATATGACCATGACTCCTTGTTCCAAGTCTTTTTTGGGTTGCCCTTAAAGAATCTAAAACTGGATTTGTGTTACTAAATCTTCTCATTGAAAATTAAATAATTCTTGGTTTATAAATATTAAGGTTTTTTAGGGATAGATTTATTAATATTGAAATTTTTTAAATTTTGGTTTGGGTTAAGCTTTTTTAAAAGGGTTATTTTAATATGAATTAGCTACATAAGCCATGTTTTTTGTTTTTTTATTGCAAACTATGCACTCTTTAAGTTTCCCTTGATTTAAATCACTTCCAAATAATTCTAATCCTTGTTTTAATTTCATAATTTTATCATAACATTTTCCTGATTCACACCATGAAATTTTAGCTATTTTTCCAGAATCAATTGTTTTTATGATTTCATTAATTTCATTAACATTGGTTATTGATTCTTTTAATTGTTTTTTTGAGTTGTTTAGAAGTCTATCTTGGATATTTTTTAGATTTAAAGATATTTCTTTTAAAAGGTTTTGTTCATTAATTTGAATTTTCTTTTTAATATCTCTTAAAAACAATGTGATTTGTTTATTTTGGATTTCCTTTTTTCCTAAATCAATTCTTAAAGGGATTCCTTTAAGTTCAGAATCATAAAATTTACTTCCGACTGAATTTTCTTTTAAATCAATATCAACTCTAAATTCTTTTAATATCTCTTTTATTTCTTTTGCTTTTTTTATTATTTGATTTTTATCTTTTTCTTTGTAGATTGGGATGATTCTAATTTGTATTGGTGCGATATTTGGGGGGAGTATTAATCCAGAGTCGTCTCCATGTTGAGCAATTACTGCAGATAAATATCTTTCCCCATTTCCAGTGCAGGTTTGCCAAACATATTTTTCTTTTCCATCTTTATCTATGAATTTGATATTAAATTTTTTGGCATAGGCTTGCCCTAAATTGTTTAGAGAACCATTTTCTAATACTTTTCCATTTGGCATTAGGGTATAGTATTCTAAAGCCCCCTCTGCACCAGGAAAGCATTCCCATTGTGGTTTTTTTACAATTAATGGTTGAATTGCTATTTTTTTCCAAATTAAATCATTTATTTTTTTATGTATTTTTATTTCTTGCTCAGCTTCTTCTTTTGTAGCATGGGCGGTGTGTATTTCATACCAAGGACCAATTTCCCTGTCTCTTATTAAAGGACGTGTTTGTTTTGTTTCATATCTATAAGAAAAGACATTTTCATAAATTTTTAAAGGCAAATCTGAATGTCCTCTTATCCATAAAGAAAACATAGGGTACATTGCAGGTTCTCCTGTTGGACGAAGGATAAATTCGGTTTTGTTTTTTTTACCTGCCCAAAATCCTTCTTCTTTAAACCCTTCCCACCAAGAATCATTTTGTTCAGCATAACTCATTGGAACCATTAATGGGAAATACATTTCTTTTATATTATTTTCTTTAAATTCTTTATCCCAAAAAGATTTGATTTTTAACATCATATCAAGCCCATAAGGCATCCAAACAAACATACTTTTTATGTCATATCTATTGTCTATAATTTTTGCTAATTGAAGAACTTGAGACATCCAATCTGGAAAATTAGATTTTTTTGCATTAAGTTGTTCAGGAAGGCTGGAATTTTTATTTTCCCTTGAGATTTTGGTGTCTTCTTTTAAATTAGTTTCTTTTTTAGGATAATCTGTTGGTTTTAAAAGTTTTTTATTTGCTTGTTCTTCTAAATCTTTTAATTGTTTTTTGTTTAGGTTTGCTCCAAGATATATCCTTTGTTTTTCTATTTTTTTACCTTTTCTTATAGATTTTACTCTATAATAATATTTTTTATCTTTTCTTTTTTTAATTTCAGTGTAAGACATAAATTTTATGTGTCTACATTATTTATAAATCTTTCTAATATGTAGACGTAATATTTGTTTGTGTGTCTACATATTATTTAAGAGTCTTTGAAATGTAGACACACAAAAGAGGGATTTAGAATAGTTTGTTTAGATGTTCTCTTACTTTTTTAGTGCCAATTTTTTTTAATTTTTCTTTTAGTCTTCTATTTATTCTTATTAAGTAAATTTCAGGATAATTCATTTTTTTATCTTTTCCTGTCATATATATTATTAAGCAAAGTTCTTTATAAACATTTCTGTAATACAAATATATATCTTATCAACACAAAGTATATAAACATATTTGTATTACTAATATAATGATAATTGTGACACCAGAATTAGCAGAATTATGTGGCATTCATGCAGGAGATGGGTATTTGAGATTAAGAGAAAGAAATAGGGGGGAAGTACAAATATCTGGACATATAGAAGAGAAAGATTACTACGATAAACATGTGATTCCTTTAGTAAACAATTTATTTGAATTAAATATTAAAGGTAAGTTTTTTAGAAATAATCTTTATGGGTTTGTATGTTACCAAAAAATATTGAGAAATGTTTTAATAAGTCTAGGATTTCCATTAGGGAATAAATCTTCAGTTGTAAAGGTTCCAAAGGAAATAATTAATTCTGAGGATGAAGAAATATTATGTAGATTTTTAAGAGGTTTATTTGATACTGATGGTAATTTATCTTTTAGGAAATCTTATGCTGGAATAAATAGTTTTAATAAAAAATACAACCACTATCCTAAAATAACTATAACTACAATCTCAAAAGATTTAGCTGAAGATATTATTAAAATACTACATAAATTAGATTTTTTATTTAATTATCATAGTCGAGATTCTAAGAAAGAAAAGGAGAAGAGAAAATATATAATTTCAATAAGTGGAATTGATGGATTAGAGAGGTGGATGAGATTGGTTGGGATGAAAAATAGTGTTAAACTTTCAAGATATTTTATATGGAAAAAATTTGGTTTTTGCCCTACAAATCTTACATTAAAGCAAAGGGAAGAATTTTTAAATGGAAAATTATATTCCTATAATATGGGTCTATAGCTTAATGGATAAAGTACCGAGGTTCGGTCTCGTTGATGGGGGTTCGACTCCTCCTAGGCCCATTTTTCTTTTATTACATATTTTATACTAAATTACTTTTACTTGAATTTAGGAGGGGGTACTTATAAATTATAAAATATTTCGTTGCATACTTCATAGCTTAAGCTTGATTGAGTATAACTTAGAGATGTAACAAGATATTGGGTTTAGTTGGGTGATGTCATATTAAAGGATTTAGTAAGTATTATAAACCAAAATCTACTTTTATATAAAAATGAGGTGGGAAACTTTTAGTAAAAGACATTTGAATAAAAGGTTTTGGGCAGCAGTATTTACCCTTGTTGGAACAATGATTGGGGCTGGGATTTTGGGTTTGCCTTATACTTTTTCTAAATCTGGGTTTTTAATTGGATTAGGGTGGTTAGTGGTTTTGGGTATAATTTTAATATATCTTAAGCTTTGTTTAGGGGAAGTTATTTTAAGAACAAAAGGGAATCATCAATTAACAGGTTATGCTGAAAAATACTTAGGCAAATTAGGTAAAAAGTTTATGCTTTTTGCAATGGTTTTTGGGATTTATTCTGCATTATTAGCTTATCTTATTGGTGAAGGGCAGAGTTTTTCTCAATTATTTACTGGAGGTTTAGATTATGCAATTTATTTTGCAATTGGATTTTGGTTTATTATGACTTTCCTTTTAAAAGAAGGTATCCGGGGTTTAAGAAAGGTGGAGACTTGGGGGGTTTTAGTTATTATTTTTATTATTTTACTTATGTTTAGTTTTTATTTTCCACAGATAAAAGTTCACAATCTTTCATATACTAATGTTTCATTTGTCTTTTTACCTTTCGGGGTAATTTTATTTGCATTATTAGGTTTTTCTTGTTTGCCTGAAATTGAAAGAGAGATTAAAGGAGAAGAGAGAAAAATGAAAAAAATAATTATTTTGGGGAGTGCTATCTCCATAGTTCTTTATGCTATTTTTAGTTTTATATTTGTAGGAGTTTTAGGTGAATCAGTTACAGAGGTTGCTACTTTAAGTTTTGGTAATTTTATAACAGTATTAGGGATTTTTACAATGCTTACTAGTTATTTTGTTTTAAGTTTTGCATTAAAAGATATGTTTAAGTTTGATTTTAATTTTTCAAAAATCTCGAATTTTTTTCTTGTTTCAGGGATTCCTTTAATTTTGTATTTTTTTATTAGTTTTACTGGTTTTTTGAGTTTTGTAAAAATTTTAAGTTTAGGGGGAGTTATTGGTGGAGGATTAACTGCAATACTTATTTTATTTATAAATAAAAAAGCTAAAAGAAAGGGGAATAGAATCCCAGAATATAGGATTCACTTGCCTTGGATTGTTATTATTTTGTTATCTTTACTTTTGAGTGTAGGGATAATTGTTGAATTGATTGGGTATTTTTA